>DGDL01000099.1 GCA_002385415.1 Clostridiales bacterium UBA3953 | reverse complement strand
GGGCGACAGGACTTGAACCTGCACGGTTTCCCGCCGGATCCTAAATCCGGAGCGTCTGCCAATTCCGCCACGCCCGCAGATTTTTCTCCCGGCTATCACTCCGACGGCGTATATAATACCATAAAAATCGCGCGTTGTCAAGAGCAAAAGCGATATTTTTTTAAAATTGCGCATATTCCCACTACAGATTGTTCCATGACCGGGCAAGGCTTGGTGAAAAGCGCTTGTCACAAGCGCCTAAATTATGTGTATTGTGTGTATAAATTGTAAGATTTAGTTTCAGGGATGGACAAGCAGGCAAAAATATATTATAATATACTGTGATTGATGTTTTTCCAGCAATAATTCCCAGGTAGTGGAGGTCAACTTTGTCTTATACGCTTCAGGAGTTTTTGACCGGCGTCCTTGCAAGTCCGGCGCTGCTTGTTACCTGCATTTTGACATTGGCCGTAGTGCTTGTCAACGGCTGGACCGACGCGCCGAATGCTATAGCAACCGCTATTTCGACGCGCGTTATCAAACCTAACAACGCAATTATTCTTGCGTCTGTGTTTAATTTTCTCGGCGTTTTCGTGATGACCCTGATTTCGCCAAAAGTCGCAGTTACAATTTCAAACATGGTCAACTTCGGTGACCAAACCGATAAGGCGCTTATCGCGCTGTGCGCGGCGCTGGTTGCCATTGTTATTTGGGCGACTGCGGCCTGGTATTTTGGCATACCCACCTCGGAAAGCCACGCGCTTATCGCCGGACTTTCGGGTGCGGCAATCGCAATCTCGGGCGGTATTCAGGGTATCAACTTCGATGAATGGAAACTGGTGCTGTATGGACTGGTTATCTCCACTGTCATCGGGTTTGGTCTGGGTTTCGCAATTGTAAAGCTCGTCGCTTTCCTGTTCAGGAATGCAGACCGCAGGCATACCCGCCCTTTTTTCAAAGCGGCGCAGATAAGCGGTGCCGCCATGATGGGCTTCATGCACGGTGCACAGGACGGGCAAAAGTTCATCGGCGTCTTTATGCTTGGCATGGCGCTTTCGCAGGGTATAACCGGTGCCCCCGAGTTTGACGTTCCGATTTGGCTGATGATTTTGTGCTCGATTGTGATGGCACTCGGCACTTCTATCGGCGGATACCGCATTATAAAAGCGGTGGGCATGGATATGGTCAAGCTTGAGGTATACCAGGGCTTTTCAGCCGATTTGGCGGGTGCGCTTTGTCTGCTTTTGTCGAGTATGGGCGGTATTCCCGTCAGCACAACTCATACCAAAACCGCGGCTATAATGGGCGTCGGCGCCGCAAAACGCGTCTCGAGCGTTAACTGGGGCATCGTGCGGGAAATGGTGCTCACATGGATTCTCACCTTCCCGGGTTGCGGCCTGATAGGCTATATAATAGCAAAGCTGTTTATTGCTGTTTTTTAGTTCTGCAGCCTTGTGCCCACGCATAAGACGATACTTTTTCAAGGAGAACACTTGTCAATGGCTAAACGCACAAAAAACGACTATTTTCAGATGATAGACGAGCTTGTCGGCTACTCGCTCGATGCGGCGCGCTCACTTTATAAAACGCTGTCTGAATTCGACCCTTCTACGCTCAGCGAAAAAACAAAAGAGCTTCACCAAATCGAGCATTCGGCCGACGTCCAAAAGCACGTTTTAATGGAAAAGCTGCTGCGCGAGTTTATCACCCCCATCGAAAGCGGCGACATATTTGAAATTGCCCAGGAGATTGACGATGTCACCGACGCTGTCGAAGACGTGCTCAACGTTATTCACATGTATAACGTTACCCGCCTGCGCGCGGAGGTGGTGCCATTCGCGGAAACGGTGGTCAAATGCGTCGAGATGCTTAAAAATATCACCGGTGAGTTTCACAACTTCCGCAATTCGACCGATCTCAAGAAATACATTGTCGAGCTCAACCGGCTGGAGGAAGTGGGCGACAGGCAGTATACCGAAGCCATGCACAGGCTGTTCCGTGATACGTCCAACGCCGCAGAACTTCTTATCTGGAAAGACATATTCAGCGCGCTCGAGCTTTGCTGTGACGAGTGCGAACATGTTGCCGACGTTGTTGAAAGCGTTATAATGAAAAACACATAAAGATGTTCGGTTAT
The DNA here is from genome assembly GCA_002385415.1 of Clostridiales bacterium UBA3953. GTDB lineage: Bacteria > Bacillota > Clostridia > Oscillospirales > CAG-272 > DTU078. Next base: position 15,680 of record DGDL01000099.1, on the reverse strand, counting down.
ATAAAACCGTTTGTGCCGCAGCTTCGCGTATGCGAGCACGAGTGCTGGCGGGCTGTATACTGCGGGCTTTGCAAGTGTATGGGCAAGCATGTATGTGCCGACTCTACACTAACTCTTACCTATGATGCAGCCTTTCTCGCACTGGTCAGGCTCGCCGCGACGGGCGAGAAAACAGATTTCGAGCTGCGCCGCTGCATTTTGCATCCACTGAAAAAGCGGCTGGTGCTCAAGCAGTGTGAGGCACTGCGCTTTTCGGCGTCCGTCGGAGCGCTTTTGGCATATCATAAAATAGCCGACGATATCGCCGACGAGGGCGGGCTGCGAGGACGGTTGCTTTTGCCCGAGGCAAAGCGCCTGCGTCGCAAAGCCGGCTACCGTGAGCTTGACGAGGAGATAACGGCAAAGCTTGAGGCGCTCTATTCTGCCGAACGCAAGGCGAGGGAAACACACAGTGCTTCCCCCGACGGTCTCGCCGAACTTTCGGGCGATGTGACAGCCTGTATTTTTGCCTACGGCCTGCAAGACCGAGCGGCGCGCGTTGTGGCCGAGCTTGGCAGGCGGGTCGGGCGCTGGGTTTATATAGCCGATGCATTCGCCGACTATGAAAAGGATTTTAAAGCCTCAAACTTTAATCCTTTTCTTTTTAGCCCGTCGCAGCCGGTGGGCGATGCGGGCACACGAAAGGGAGATATGCCTCCGCTCGACCACGATGCGGTTGCCGCTTCACTTGCGCTCGAGCGTCGTGCCGCGGAGGCCGCACTCAATCTTCTTGACTGTACCGATGCAGGCATAGAATCAATCCTGCGGAATATTATAACGCTCGGGATGGGCTCCGTCGAAGAAAAGCTGCTTGGCTCGGCTGGAGCACAGCCCCAATCCTAAATTTAACTGGACATAGAAATATATGAACGATCCATACAAGGTGCTCGGAGTATCGCGCGATGCGAGCGATGAAGAAATAAAAAAAGCATATTACGAACTCGCGCGTAAATACCATCCCGACAATTATACAGACAGTCCCCTCTTCGACCTTGTCGAGGAGAAGATGAAGGAAATCAACGAGGCTTATGAAGCCATTCGCATGGAGCGTGCTTCAGGCGGACAGTCGGGGGCTTCGGGTAGTTACCGCAACTCATCGCAGTCATACTCGCCCCAATATGCGGAAATACGCAGGCGGATAAATGCCGGAGATTTTATCACGGCCGAGTCCATGCTAAACTCTATCCCGGAAGGTGTGAGAGGCGCCGAATGGCATTTCCTGCGGGGGTGCGTGCTGACGCAAAAAGGCTGGTACTATGATGCCCAAAAAGAATTTCAAAACGCCTGTTTCATGGATCCCGGCAACCCTGAGTATCGCAGTGCATACAACAATATCCGCAACAGCGCAGCCGCATACAGCCGCGGGTACAGGACAGATACATTTGTCGGAGGCTGCTCGGTCTGTGACGTCTGCACGACGCTCCTTTGTGCCGACTGCCTTTGCGAGTGCTGCGGCTCGGATTTAATCAGCTGCTGCTGACCAAATCGAAATATTGCAAATAAAATCGGCTTTTTCGGCACGCCTGTGACTATATCGGCATTTTGCTGCTTATATTATAATCATGCTGCCGATGCCGCTTTCGCCGTGTTAATTTATGATTGCGTGACCGGGCGTCACGCAAAGAGGAATGAATACCGATGCGCGCTAAACCAAGTAGTCAGGCCCGTAAAGTAGCAATAGCGGCACTTATATCCGCTCTTGGCGTTGTGATACTTTACATCGGGTCTATTATAACAGTACTTGATCTTACAACAATCGCAGCCGCTTCTATGCTTGTCGTGCTCGCCGTTATCGAGCTTGGCGGCGCTTTTCCCTGGCTCGTTTGGGCTGTGACGGGGATACTGGCGCTGCTGCTGCTTCCGAATAAGGAAGTGTCGATGTTTTATCTGCTCTTCGGCGGGCCGTATCCTATATTTAAAGCCATGTTCGAGCGGTATCACCCCGTCGTTTCGTGGATACTTAAACTCAGTTTTTTCAACACATCGCTGCTGTTTATAATAACGGCGGTTGCATATATAATCAATGTGCCCGAAACGGAGCTTGATTTCCGGCTTATAATATTCGCGGTGGGAAATGCGGTATTCGTGCTCTATGACGCGGCGGCAAGCAAAATTATCGCCTTTTATCTTGTCAAACTGCGACGCATGCTGCGTCTCGGCAGCTATTTTTAACTTAACAATCGGCGCGCATAAAAACGGGCGCGCTTTAAAATCTATTACGGGAGTTTATCTATCAATTTATGGCAAAGAGCATGACCGCATACGGCCGAGCGACAGGCTCCGGAGGCGGCAAAGACTTTCAGGTGGAGCTGAAGTCCGTCAACAGCCGTTATTTCGACTGCACGGTCAAAGTTCCCCGCAACTACGGCTTTCTTGAGGAAAAAGTAAAAACCCGTCTGCAGCAAGCCGGCATCTCGCGCGGAAAAATCGAGGTCTACATCGGCATCGATGTCATCGAGTCCGCAAACCTTGAGCTTATGCTTGACACCGCTTTTGCCGCAAGCTATATTGCGGCTCTGCGGCGTCTGCGCGACGAGTTTGGACTTGCCGACGACATCTCTGTTATGGCCGTTGCACAAAACCGCGATATTTTCAATGTCCGGAGACACGACGAGGACACGGAGCGCGCGTGGCAGGACCTTTTGCCTGTGTTCGACCAGGCTCTCGCAGCATTCGAGGCCTCGCGCAGTGCGGAGGGAGAAAACCTGCGCCGCGATATGGAGGAAAAAATGCGCCGCGTTGCGGAGACCGTTGCGCGCATAGGCGAGAAATCCGCACAGAACATCGCGCTTTACCACGCGCGGCTGGAAGAGCGGCTGCGCCGGACGCTCGACGACCTTGGCATTAAAGCCGACGATGCGCGCATTTTGACCGAGTGTGCCATCTTCGCAGACAAGGTAGGGATTGACGAGGAGCTTGTAAGGCTGCAAAGCCACTTTTCGGCGTTCCATGACACAATGGCGTCCGACGGGCCCATCGGGCGCAGGCTTGATTTTTTGATGCAAGAAATCAACCGCGAGGTAAACACCATCGGCTCGAAATCTCTCGACGCCGAAATTTCCCAGTTTGTCGTCGACTGCAAATGCGAGCTTGAAAAAATCCGCGAGCAGATCCAAAATATTGAGTGAGGAGCGCGCGCCTTTTATGAAATTCATTAACATTGGGTTTGGTAATATGGTAGCGTCGACGCGAATCGTTGCGCTGGTCAGCCCCGACTCGGCACCCATAAAGCGTCTTGTCCAGGACGCGCGTGATGCCGGACGGGTCATTGACGTGACCTGCGGACGCAGAACGCGGGCGGTTATAATCACCGATAGCGACAATGTGATTTTGTCCGCAATCCAGGCTGAAACAATTTCAAACCGCCTGACGGGGGACGACGTGTCTACCGACAGCGAAGAAGATCCGCTTTAATTTATCCTCGCTTTATGCTATCATAATTCCGCAGAAGCGGTATAATATCGGTTATTTTCTATTTTAAATTTTGAGGAGCAATATGAACCAAGGAATTCTGCTTGTTATATCCGGCCCGGCGGGCACGGGGAAAGGCTCCGTGATAGCCGAGCTGTTCAAGCAATCCTCCGAGTTCGCTTATTCGGTGTCGGCAACCACGCGCACGCCGCGCCCCACGGACATAGACGGCGTCAACTACCATTTCATGACGCGCGAAGAATTCGAGCGGCAGATCGAAACCGGCGACGTGGTGGAATACGTAAATTATTGCGGTAACTATTACGGTACGCTGCGCCGCGAAATCGAGGAAAAACACCGCAACGGCATGAATTTGATTTTGGAGCTTGAGGTGCATGGGGCGCTTAACATTAAAAAGAAATACCCCGACTGTGTCACGATATTTCTGCTGCCCCCAGACTATGAAACGCTGGAGGCGCGACTCCGCGGCCGCGGCACCGAGTGCGAGGAGGCAATCTGCAAAAGGCTTGAGCGCGCGCTCGAAGAAGTGCGCTGCATGTCAGAGTACGATTATGTCGTTATGAACCCCGACGGCAAATGCGCACAAGCCGCTGCCGAGATAATCGCCATAGTCAACAGCGAGCGCAAACGTGTCAAACGCAATCTTTACTTAATCGACGAGTTTATAAAATCACACGCCAAACACAAATCCGAAAAAAAATCGGATTCGCCGCAAAATTAACGGCTGCGGCACAAAACAAAAGATATATTTTTAGACTATCGGAGTGAGGTGCAATGATCCGTCCTTCTGTTGAAGAACTTACGCAAAACGGTAAATACAACCGTTATGTGCTATGCATAGCAATATCCAAATGCGCGCGCATGGTTATCGACGAATATGTTGAACAGCGCGATATGGCTGAAAAACTTATTGCAAATAAAGAGACAGACAAAAGCATCGCCTCGATGCTTCGGCGCGACGTCCGCGATGACAAGCCTGTCAAAACCGCTATAAACCGCCTGTATAACGGCGAATTTAGGATTGTAGATTCGTCGCTGCCTTCCGACTGATATGAAAACCGCTTTGCCGCCGGACGAAGGAATTTCGCCGGATAAAACCAAATACAGCACACCGGACGGTGATCTTCCGAAAACCGTCACCGTCCGGCTCACAGGCGCGCCCTATCGCGCCGACCGCGCGTATGAGTATCTTATTCCCCATGAAATGCGAGGGTCGGTCGCAAGGGGCGATTTTGTCATTGTCCCGTTTGGTGCGGGCAATCGCCGCATGCTCGGGGTCGTAACCGAACTGCGCGCCGAGCCCGAAACCGATCCCGAGCGGCTTAAAACCCTTCTGGAACTGCGCGCTCCCGAATACAGGCTGACCGAAGACGAGCTGGCGTTGTGCGATTTTTTATGCGCGCACGCCTTTTGTACATTTGGGGATGCGCTCGGCGCGGTTGTGCCCTCCGCCGCATTGCGCGGGCTGGAGCGGCGCGGCTCGCCTACCAATATAAAGACCGACTTTCTCATCAGCCTCGCCGACTTTGCGGCGTCGTCCGAGGACGACGCAAGGCTTTTCCGAAGCGATGCGCAGCGCGCTATTGCCTCCGTGTTGCGCGCCTCCGGCGGAAGCATGACGGCATCCGAGCTTTGCAGGCTTGCCGGCGTTTCGCGCGAGCGGCTGACGCCGCTGATTCGGCGCGGTGTGCTCATAGCCGAGCCTGTTGAGCTTGTGCGCAACCCTTATGCCTCGGACGGCACCGAAAACCCGCCAGACGACAACATACTGACGCCCGAGCAGGCCGAAGCCGCGAGAAAACTTGCGGAGCTTGTCGCCTCCGGCGAGCCGCGTGCCGCCCTGCTTTTCGGCGTGACGGGCAGCGGCAAAACCCGCGTAATAAAATCAGTTATCGACAGTGTGGTCGCGTCCGGGCGCCAGGCGATAGTGCTTGTGCCCGAAATAGCGCTCACGCCGCAGACCGTCCGGCTTTTCCGCGCGTTTTACGGCAATCGAGTAGCTGTGCTCCACTCACAGCTTTCGGCCGGTGAGCGGTTCGACGCGTGGCGCCTCATACGCGCAGGAGAGGTCGATTTATGCATCGGCACCCGGTCGGCGGTTTTCGCGCCCTTCCCCAATCTCGGGCTTATAGTTATCGACGAGGAGCAGGAGCATACCTACAAATCCGAGATGTCCCCCCGTTATCACGCACGCGATGTCGCGCGTTTCCGCTGCGGCAAAAGCAATGCGCTGCTCTTGCTTTCGTCGGCGACGCCGTCGGTCGAGAGCTTCAGCCGCGCAAAACGCGGGATTTACACGCTTGTCGAGCTTACCCGGCGCTATGGCGACGCAGTGCTGCCACGCGGCATTATAGTGGACATGCGGGACGCGGCGCGACGCGGCTCCGGCCACTTTATATCAGACCGGCTGCGTGACGAGATTGCGCTGCGGCTCGAGCGCGGCGAGCAATCGATACTTTTTATAAACCGCCGGGGCTACAACAACTACATAAGCTGTCCCAAATGCGGCGAGGCGGTGATGTGCCCCCACTGCTCTGTCGCGCTGACCTACCACGCTCCCGAGCGCAGAGCCGCCGCCGCGCGCGGTCGGCTGCTTTGCCACTACTGCGGCTTTGAGCGGCTGACGCCGGAGTCTTGCCCCTCGTGCTCGTTTTCGCCGCTTGCCCATATCGGCTACGGCACTCAGCGCGCCGAGGAAAAACTGCACCAGCTTTTCCCGCAGGCACGTATTATTCGCATGGACGCGGACACGACAAGGTGCAAATTCGCGCATCAAGAGCTTCTTAACCGATTCCGCGAGGGCGAAGCCGACATTTTGATAGGCACGCAGATGGTGACAAAAGGCCACGACTTTCCCAATGTTACGCTGGTAGGCGTGCTGGACGCCGACAGCTCGCTCTATATGGGCGATTACAGGGCAAGCGAGCGCACGTTTACGCTTATAACACAGGTGGTTGGGCGTGCCGGGAGGGCCGACAAACCGGGCATCGCGCTTGTGCAGACCTCGTGTCCCGACCATCCCGTAATAAGGCTTGCGGTGGCACAGGACTATCGCGGCATGTTCGAAGATGAGGAGGCTTTGCGTCGGGCGCGCGGGTTTCCGCCTTTTTGCGACCTGCTGACGCTGACGCTGCAAAGCGAATCGGAGGAGCTGCTCGGCGAGGCGGTTAAAATAGCCGGGGCGAAGCTGCGCGAGCTGTGCGATGGCGAGTTTTCGGACATTACCACTATGGTGTTCGGTCCTGTCGAGCCAATGGTATACAGGCTCAGCGGCATTTATCGCCTGCGTTTTATCATAAAATGCAATATGAACTCACGCGCGCGCGCGCTTGTACGTGCCATGCTCGATGTACTGCCGCCAAATCTGGCGCGCCGGGTTTCTGTGATACCGGACGTAAACCCCAATGAGCTGTAGCAGGCTGCAATGCCGTATTGCTGCAGCAGCCGAGAAGCTCAACATTTTGTATAAAAACTCGCATAATAAACGTTACGTTTGTAGTCAGTCTTATCATATATTATTTGCGAAAGATTAATACCTGCATAACATTATTTTGAGATAATATAATAAAGTTAGAGAAATTAGCCTTGCGCTTTGCTCGAAAAGGAGACGGTGATATTGGCGACACTGAAAATTATTTCCGACGATGATCCTACACTGCGTAAAGCGAGCCGCGAGGTAGGAGAAATCACACCGCGTATATTGCGGCTGCTCGACGATATGATTGACACCATGCACAAATACGATGGATGCGGACTTGCGGCACCGCAGGTAGGTGTTCTGCGCCGTGTCGCCATCGTCGAAGTCGAGCCGGGTACAATCTACGAGCTTATTGACCCCGTTATTGTCGCAGAGGAAGGCACTCAGGAGGAAATCGAGGGCTGTCTTTCCCTGCCCGAACGCTGGGGCATCACACGGCGGCCTGCGAAAGTAACGGTTCGGGCGAAAAACCGAGACGGTGATACCTACGAGGTCACCGGCACGGGTCTGTTGGCACGGGCGCTTTGTCACGAGATTGACCATCTTGACGGAGTGCTTTTCACCGACAAGGCAATACACATCCTTACCAAGGATGAGATCGCGGCGCTGCGCGATGAGGATGTGGAAGAATAACCTATGAACAACCGCATAGTTTTTATGGGCACGCCCGAGTTTGCAAGCGTTCAGCTTTCGGCGCTGGTTAGTGCGGGCTACAATGTTGTGGCGGCAATAACCCAGCCTGACAAGCCCGTCGGACGCAAGCAGGTGCTGACACCGCCGCCGGTGAAAGAGCTTGCAGCCACGCTCGGTATCCCTGTATACCAGCCCGACACCTTGCGCGGAGCCGAGTTTTCGGCGCTGCTCGACGAGCTTGACCCCGGTCTTATTGCTGTTGCCGCATACGGCAAGATTTTACCTGCAAATGTGCTCGAGTACCCCAAATTCGGCTGCATCAACGTGCACGCATCGCTGCTCCCGCGCTGGAGAGGCGCCGCACCTATAAACCGCGCCATCATGGCGGGCGACACGGTGACCGGCATCACTATCATGCGCATGGACGAGGGACTTGACACCGGTGATATGATACTGTGGGAGGAGCTGCCCATTCTGCCGGACGACAACTATGGCTCACTGCATGACAAGCTCGCTCAGCTCGGCGCAAAGCTGCTTTGCAGTGCGCTTGAGCTTATCTTCGCCGGTACTGCCGAGTACATTCCCCAAAGCGGCGAGCCGACTTATGCCCCGAAGATTACATCCGAGGACGGGCTGCTCGATTTCACGCGTCCCGCGCTCGAGCTGCACAATATCATCCGCGGGCTGTCGCCCGAGCCGCTTGCATACTGCAACCTGCGCGGGAAAAAGCTGAAGATTGCCTCGTCGCAATATGTGCCTGCAGACTCTCCGGATGCACCGGTCATCCCGCCGGACACCTTGCCCGGGACGGTCGTGGCGGTAAACGACAGTATCCTCGAAGGCTGCAAAATCCTTCGGTGTGACGACACGATAACCGTCGCATGCGGCCGCGATTTCCTGAAGATTTCTCAAATCTTGCCCGCCGGGAAACGCATGATGTGCGCATCCGACTTTTATCGCGGACGCAATATATGCGCCGGCGACAAGCTATGTTGAATTTCAATAACACCATTATTTTAGGCGAGCTGGCTGATTGCCGGGTATGATAAAATGTATTTCGATTGGACTTATGTATTCTTTGTGCTTCCGACACTGTTGCTCGCGCTTTGGGCACAGTTTAACGTGAAGTCAACCTACACAAAGTACGCCTCTCAACCCAACTATGCGCGCCTGACGGGCCGGGAGGCCGCACAGCTTGTGCTTATGCAGCACGGCATCACCGGCGTGAACATCCGATATATCGAGGGCGACGCGCTGACCAACTATTTTGACCCGCGCTCAAACGAAATTGTACTTTCGCGCAGCGTGTATGACAGCAGCTCCGTTTCGGCGATAGGCATTGCGGCGCACGAAGCGGGCCATGCCGTACAGTATGCGCAAAGCTATGCGCCTATGAAAGTGCGCGCCGCGATTATTCCGGTGACGCAGATAGGCTCGAATTTGGCTTTTCCGCTTGTGTTGCTCGGAATTATATTTTCGTTTTACCCGCTCACCTATGCCGGGCTGCTTTTGTTCAGCACGGTTGTGATTTTCCAGCTTGTTACGCTGCCTGTCGAGTATAACGCCAGCACGCGTGCACTTGAATCGCTGCGTGCAACCTCAAGGTTTTCGCCGGAGGATTTGGGCGGTGTATCATCGGTGCTTCGCGCCGCGGCTTTGACATATCTTGCGGCGCTTGCGGTATCGGTCGGCAACATGGCGCGGCTAATCACGCTTGCAAACAGGCGCCGCAAGTAAAAAATATATAAAAAACAGCGCCCCGGGCTGCCTTTGGCGGCTCGGAGCGCAAATTATACGGTGATTGAAATGGCGTTTTCCAATAGCGCTCGGGAGCTGGCTTTTCTGTCGCTGCTCAAATGCGAGGGAGCGCAGAAGTTTTCCAATCTTGAGGTCGACTCCACTATTCGCAAGCACGGACTGACCGGCGCGGAGCGCGCGCTTTATACTAATCTTGTATACGGCACGATCGAGCGTAAAATAACGCTCGATTATTTAATCGAAAAATTTTCGACGGTTCCTTTTGACGATATTCAGCCGAAGGTGCTTTGGATTTTGCGGCTGGGCGCCTATCAGCTTCTTTATCTTGACCGGATTCCCGCGCGTGCGGTCTGCAATGAAAGCGTTGAACTTTGCAAGCTTTACTGCAATCGTGGCGCGACGGGATATGTAAATGCGGTGCTGCGGGAGCTGGCACGGCGGTTGGACGAGCTGCCGTTGCCCGACCGGGAAAAAGAGCCATATAAGTATCTTTCGGTGGTTCATTCATGCCCCGAATGGCTGTGCTATATGTGGGATTCGATGTACGGGTCCGAAAAGGCACAGGGCATGCTCGAGGCGATGAATATTCACCCGTATCTGACTCTGCGCGTGAATAATTTGCGCGTGTCGCGCGACGAGCTGTATGAGGAGATAATGAAAGAAGGGATTTCCTGTACACCGACGCGTCTGTCTCCTCACGGTATAAAGCTTAATCAGTTTGTGCCGATTGCAGAGCTGCGCTGGCTGAGCGAAGGGCTTTGCTATGTGCAGGACGAGGCGTCGCAGCTTTGTGTTGCCGAGCTTGGGCCCCGCCCCGGTGAGCTTGTGATTGATACCTGCGCGTGTCCGGGCGGCAAGACTTTCGGATGCGCGTTGACGATGGAGAACCGTGGGCGGGTTATGGCGTTCGACCTGCACGAAAACAAGCTGTCGCTTGTGCGGCGCGGCGCAAAGACGATGGGACTGACCATAATCGAAACGATGGCGCATAACGGCTACTCGCCGCATCCCGATTTTATCGGTAAGGCTGACCGCGTGCTTTGTGATGTGCCTTGCTCTGGACTCGGAGTGATCGCGAAAAAGCCCGATTTGCGGTTTAAAAAGCCGGAGGATATTGCGCGGCTGCCGGAGCTGCAGCTGAGACTGCTTGTGGCGTCGGCAGAGTATGTGAAGGTGGGCGGGACGCTGCTGTATTCGACCTGCACGCTTTCAAAGGCTGAAAATGAAGGTGTGGCACAGCGGTTTATTGAGACGGTACGGGGATTTGAGTTTGACGGGTTCGGGATGCGCACGCTTTTCCCGCAACAGTACGGGACCGACGGATTTTTCATGGCTAAGTTTAGGCGGGTTGAGTAGCGATCGCTGTGTTATTAGCGGGTAGCTTCTCCAAAAAGTTTCCGCTGCCCTTAAAAATTCTTTATGAGTGTGCACTAACCCTTCAGTTGCCGCATGGGGATGCTATAATGCAGGGGAGCTTCAAAAAAGCTTCCCTGCATTTGTTATTTTTAAAAAATTTGCTTTGCAAGGCATAGAAATTGAAATATAATTGTTCCCTTCCCTCAATTACTCTCGAGTGGCGTGCATATAATGGTATTAAACCATCTCGGCGCGGGAGTGAAGCGGATGTATGGCGGCATGTCTTTTTTTGGCACCGTCAATATGCCTGTCAGCGCACATATTAGATTCCTGAACGTTATAAGAGGACTTCAGGAAGTCTCATTATATATAGACGGGCAGCAGTATTTCAGTGACGTACCGTTCGGGCTTTTCACCGACTATGTGTGCTCACCGCCCGGCATTTATAACCTTGCTTTATACAGAGCCGGCGACTATGGAAGCCCTGTGCTGCAGTCCACCGAAACCTTTTCGGTGGGCAGCTCGATAACGCTCGCCGCGACCGGTGAACGGAGCAACATAAAAATCTATCAAATACCCGAGCCATATTCCGCAAGGGAGACGGGACTTCGGACAGCGCTGCGGCTGGTAAACCTCTCGACTGAAGAGAAAGTGCTTGACGGATGGCTGCATACAGGCGCAAAAATATTCAGCGGCGTAAGATATACGGAGCTGTCCCCGTATGTAAGGCTGCAGCCGAATTTCTATACCCTAACCATAACGGATGCCGATACCGGCGAAACCATAGCCGTGGCGGAGAACCTGAATCTACAGCTCAGGAAAATACACTCGGTTTACGTTGTGATGGCCAATACGGAAAATAATACTTTTATAACACTTTTCACCACCGACAGCGAAATATCTGACATCACCGCACCTGGAACCTAAACCTCCGCCGTCAGGGAAACCTGCCTGCGGAGGTCTATTTATGCTCTCAAAGCTGTTCGTTACTAAATTGCGACTGCAATCAAGGAATAGCATCACAGAGATGCCTACCGAGCTTATATGTAGACTGTGGGCAAACGCAATCTGGCTGTTTCGCATGGGATATAAACCCGCTGCCTTAACCAAAGCACAGTTTCATGCTCGTAAATTGTGCCACAGTTATAAAAAACTCTTAAAGTATTGTAATTAAAAGCAATACGTGATATAATAGTCTGCAGAGGAAGAATATAGCGTTACAAATTACGCCATTTAAGCGCAGAACCAGAAAAGCAAACCGAGTATTTGACAATTACCCCTATAAATAGCACATCATGCATCTGATTGCATCTACGAGGCATAGCTGCTTGGGCGTCGACACCGTGTTACAAATTCCCGAGGCATCGGGATTATAATATTTTATAGGGAATGTCAATCCCGAATACGGTTGGGAAGTCGGCGTCGGCCGCAAACCCGGCGAGGGCAGAACCGACCACAAAAACGAAAATGTCCCGGAAGGCACAATCCGCCGACTGTTCTGCGGTGCCATTTCCGAAATCAGGGTCAGCGAAGGCTATATGGACGTCATGGACTCGCTCTACATGAAAGCGCCGAAATATGACCTGGCACCCAAGACTGAACAGACTGCGGTTACGGCCGATACTCCGACAGCCGATGCGCCCGCCACAGAACCCGCGGACACCACAGACGCGCCGGCGTCTGTTTCGGCTCCCGCCACTTTTGATGCCGCAACGGTCGTCGTATTGATAGCCGCCGGTGCAACTGCATGCACAGCGATGTTTGCAAAAAAGCGGAAAAACAATTAAGCTGAAGCATCATAGTAAATAAGAGATAGACAATAAAAACAGAGTCTGACAGCGCGTGTAGATAAATATATTTGCGCATAAGACTCTGTTTTTATTATCCTGTCCGCCGGCATGCATGTTGCCGGCAACACACTAAAAGGAAGTGGTATACAATGTTCAAACGCATTACAGCGCTACTCCTTTTGTCGGCGGTTATTTTGACAGTTTTAGCCTCATGCGCTCAGGACGCGAAGGGCGGCGAGGATTTGCCCGATCTGTCCGCCGAAACAACAGCCGAGCCGGTCGAGACAAAGCAGCAAAGCAAACTGCCCAGCCTCAACTATGACGGTGCAAATATGCGCATTAAGTATTTCGGCTATGAGGATTCAGAAATGTACGACGCCGTAGGCGAGCACAGCGGAGACGTTGTCACCGACGCCGTCTATAACAGGAACATCAGAGTGGCTGACCTGCTTAATGTCAAGTTCGAGTGGCTTAAAGGCAGCGACGTTTGGGAGAACTTCCCTGAGGAGGTCAGAAGGTCGGTTATGGCCGGCTCCGACGACTTTGACCTCGTGTTCATGGAAAGCTCCCAGTGCTTTCGGCTCTCGCTGGAGGGCTTTTTCAGAAGCTTCACCGGCGCACCTTACATAGATTACGAGGCTCCGTGGTGGTACACAGAGTTTATGAACGAGGCCTGCATCACTCCGGACCAGCGGTACTTTGTGACTGGCGCATTCTCTCTCACTACCATGCTGTTCGCGTCGGCGGTGTACTTCAACAAGACAATTTATACCGACAACTTCGGTGACCCACACGACCTATATCAAAAGGTGCTCGACAAGAAATGGACTTATGACGAGCTTATCAGGCTCAGCCGCGCTGTATATAAAGACCTCAACGGCAACAACGAAATTGACGACGGTGACCTCTTGGGCTTCTACACGCACGGCCAGCGCACCGTAAACTACATGTCTATGTCGACCGGGCTCACGTACATCCAGCGCGACGAGCGCGGCGTGCCGGTGCTTGATATTTATAACGACGACACGCTCAAGTGGGTAGACCTGCTTTACACGATGTGTTTTGATACTACCGTATCGCTGCCCGAGCCTGAAATGAAAGCCTTCCTTGAAGAGCGAGCGCTGTTTTATCTCATGATGCTCACGAACATCAAAGAAATACGCGATACAGAGTTTGCGTGGGGCATTTTACCTTATCCAACGCTTTATGAGGGTATGGAATTTAAGAGCGCGGCCGGCACTGTCAACGGCAACAGCGCGGTTGTCCCGACCACCGCGGACGATGCGATGTTTGAGATGTGCTGCGCGGTACTCGAGGCGCTGTCTTATGATGCCTACAACAATGTAGTACCTGCATGGTACGAAATCGCGCTTAAGCACAAGTACGCCGACACCGAGATGGACTCCAAGATGGTCGATGTCATTTATGACAGCATCTACTGCCCGTTCATAATGATTATCGACAAATACCTCAACCTTGGCTCGTTCTTTTACAACAGTGTGTATCAGGCAAACGTTAACTCAAGCAATTTCGCTTCTTTCTGGGAAAAGCGCAAAAAGAGCAACCTTACGCAGTGGGACAAGATGATGGAAAAGTATTTCGAGATGGTTGAAAAAACGGCGGCAGGAAAATAAAGAATACGGAGTGTGCAGGCTGCACACTCCTGTTTTTATGGGTTTTATATGGGATGAACCGGGGACGATTTTTCGGGCTGTGCGTGCTATAATTTTGTCATGTGCGGCGGGCGCGATGAGTTTTCCGCCAAATCCGGTTTGAATCGGAGGAAAGGCAAATGACGTGGGAAATTATAGCCGGACTTATAGCCTTGTGCGGGACGGCAGTATCACTCGGCGGAGTGCTTGTAAAGCTTGTGCGGACGCTCACAAGACTTGACGTGACGCTCGCGGCGCTTGAGCGCACCGTCTCCAGTGAGCGTCATGTTAACCGAGCCGAACATTCCGAAATGCGCACCAGACTCGAAAACCACGAGGGCAGGATCACGAAACTTGAGTGGAGGGGCGCAAGATAATCGCCCGCACGGCAAAAAGCGCCTGTCCGGAAGCTTTCACCGGCAGGCGCTTTTGTTATTTTGTTTGTTCTATTCTTCCACCATCAAGTTTTTCGGTATAATTAGTTGCGGGCATATTTGACACCGCTCGTTGAATGATAGTGTGGTAGCTGTTTTCTATTAAATTTTAATCAGATAAGCTCGTCTTTTTACTTTTATGCTCTTACCCTATATCTCCGCTACTACACACTGAGCCATTTCTTTGATTTGTGACTGTGTTAGTACATACTGCCGAATTACCCCGCAAAGACATCAAGCCAATTCATTAAGCGATATACAAATTGTATTACTGAAAGCCTGACTTCGGATAATTCCGGTTTGCAGAGAAATAATATAAACGAAAGGGGTGTCGGAAATGAACGGTAATGCCGCGCTTTTAAACTTTGTCTATCAAAACTCGGAGATGGGCGTTAACACAATCGAGCAATTGATTGAAATAGTAAAGGACGAAAACTTCAGAGTACAGCTTGACTCACAGCTGAACGAGTATAAGGATATAAATCGCGCCGCACGAGAAAAATTGAACGAAAACGGTTATGACGAAAAGGGCATTGGTACACTCGACAAAATTAAAACTTACCTCATGATAAACCTGCAGACACAAAACGACAAGTCGACCTCGCATATTGCTGAGATGCTGATTATCGGAAGCAATATGGGCGTTATCAACGCGATTAGAAACATCAGAAAGTACAGCGCCGCCGAACCGAGCATCTTAGCACTAATGGAGCGACTGTTAAGGTTTGAGGAAAACAATATACAGGAGTTAAAAAACTTCCTTTAAAAACACAACTAAAAACACAACGCTCTAAGCCACACAGAGCGTTAGACAAAAGAATAAACCCCCCGTCAGGTCTTCCCGGACAGGGGGTTACTTCAATCTGAGACAAGGTAAATACCTTGCCTTATATTATGGCTTACATACGATGCGAAACGGCCGATTAATTTTTAATCGGCGCGTTTGGTTCGCATGTCAACACATCTGGTGGGCCATCAGGGATTCGAACCCCGGACCGACCGGTTATGAGCCGGTAGCTCTGACCAGCTGAGCTAATGGCCCACGTTCCGGCAAAGGATCTTGTTTAAAACACCTTTGCCAAGTTTGTGTTAGCTCCGACCTATTGTC
>DGDL01000069.1:4491-4755 GCA_002385415.1 Clostridiales bacterium UBA3953 | reverse complement strand
GCAGCTCCTTGAGCTGCGCATGCCGACGGTAATAGCGCTCAATATGATGGACGAGGTGCGCGCAAACGGCGGTACGATAGACGTGCTGGCGCTCAGCGATGCGCTCGGCGTTCCGGTCGTGCCGATAAGCGCGATTCGGGGAGAGGGCGTGTCGGAGCTTGTGGACCGCGCCATTGAGGTCGCCTCGGAAGGCATACTTCCAAAGGTTTGGGATTTCTGCGACGAAAACTCGCCGGTGCACCGCTGCATACATGCGGTCGTGCA
>DGDL01000069.1:0-4306 GCA_002385415.1 Clostridiales bacterium UBA3953 | reverse complement strand
TATAAGAGACAGCCGCTGCATACATGCGGTCGTGCATGTTATAGACGACCATGCACAGCGGGCAGGCATATCCTCCCGTTTCTGTGCCACCAAACTCATCGAGGGGGACGACGGTTCGCTGTCCGGACGGCTGCAGCTTGACCAAAACGAGCTTGAGCTGATAGAGCACTGTATACAGGAGATGGAGTCGGAGACCGATTTCGACCGCAACGAAGCGCTTGCCGACATGCGCTATACTTTTATCGAAAAAGTGGTCGCCGATACAGTCGTAAAGCCCCGCGAAAGCCGCGAGCACAGGCGCAGTTTGGCCATCGACAAGGTGCTGACCGGCAAATACACCGCGATACCGGTGTTTTTCGCCGTTATGTTCCTTGTCTTTTGGCTGACTTTTAATGTTGTCGGCACGGGACTTTCGGACATTATGTCGCTCGGCATCGAAAAGCTTACACAGCTATGCGACAGCGCGCTGGTCACATACGGCATAAATGACGTGGTGCGCAGTCTTATAATCGACGGCATATTTGCCGGTGTGGGCAGCGTGCTCAGCTTCTTGCCGATTATAGTGACGCTGTTTTTCTTCCTTTCGATACTCGAGGATACCGGATACATGGCGCGCGTTGCCTTTATAATGGACAAACCGCTGCGCAAATTCGGTCTGTCCGGCCGCAGCTTTGTGCCCATGCTGATGGGGTTCGGGTGTACGGTGCCCGCAATTATGGCGACGCGCACACTCGCGTCCGAGCGCGACCGCCGCATGACGATTATGCTGACGCCGTTTATGAGCTGCTCGGCAAAGATACCGATATATGCGGTGTTTGGCGCGGCATTTTTCCCACGCCACGCCGCCATTGTAATGATAGGACTGTACGCGACCGGCATAATTTTGGGCATAGCGGCGGCATGCGTGCTGAAGAACACCGTATTTCGCGGTCAGCCGGTGCCGTTTGTAATGGAGCTGCCAAATTACCGGCTGCCCTCGCTTAGGAGCGTGGGGCTGCTGCTTTGGGACAAAGCAAAGGACTTTATCCATCGCGCGTTTACGATTATATTCCTTGGCACCATAGTCATTTGGTTCCTTCAGACGTTTGACGCGCGTTTCAATGTGGTAGAGGATTCCGCCGACAGCTTGCTTGCGCACGCGGGACGGATATTGGCGCCGCTGTTTGTGCCGGCGGGGTTCGGCGATTGGCGCGCCGTAACGGCGCTTATATCCGGCTTTACGGCGAAAGAAGCGGTTGTAAGCACGCTTTCGGTGCTCACCGGCAACATCGGCGCCACAGAGCTGAGACAGGCGTTGCCGGCGCTGTTTACACCGCTTTCGGCATTCAGCTTTTTGCTGTTCACGTTGCTTTACACGCCCTGTGTAGCGGCGGTCGCCGCGATAAGGCGGGAGCTGAACTCTCGGCTTTGGATGCTCGGCGTGGTGTTCATGCTGTGCGCGACGGCATGGGCGGTATCCACAGTCGTCTATCAGATTGGCAAACGGCTGCCGGGTTTCGGTACGGTCGACTACATAATCTTTGCGCTAACTGTTGCTGCGCTTTTCGCCGCTTTTGTTTGGCTTGCCCGAAGAAACAGGGGCGAAGTCTATGCGACATCCGACAAAGCCCCAAGCACCGGCACAACATCAGCCCTAAATCCGGTGCGAAAGCGCCGCAGCCGCGGCTGTCACCGGTGAACACATGGATGGTTGCCATATAATGTTTTCGCAGCGGCTGCACAAGCCGCTGCGAAAACGAAATTTTATGAAATCTTCATTTTGCTCTTGACAATTCGCAAAAGTTGTGGTAGAATATACAGCGTTGGCCGATAAGGCAGAAAAACATGCGCCTGTAGCTCAGAGGATAGAGTATCCGGCTACGAACCGGCAGGTCATAGGTTCGAATCCTATCAGGCGCGCCAAGAAGACCGAAACGAATGGATGTTCGTTTCGGTCTTTGCTTTTATCTGCACAACGCAAGCGGCGCAAAAAAATGGAAAACCGACGGCAAGCGAAAGTTTTGCCGTCGGTTTTTGTTTTGTGGGGGGAAAGCGGCAGGTGCCGCTCTAAATTTTTGCGGCCGGCACATGAATGATAGCCGGTATCGGTGTTTTTGCAGTGTTTGCCGCGCAGCGTAGCGGCAAATCACTTCATTGACTCGATAACGGCGCGCGCGGCAGAGAGCACGCCGATGCGACCGCTTTCAAACGTCAGCCCGCCCTGGAGAAATGCGGTGTATGGCGGGCGCAGTGGCCCGTCGGCCGAAAGCTCGAGCGACCCGCCCTGCACAAATGTGCCCGCAGCCATGATGACCTGGTCGCTGTAGCCGGGCATATCCCACGGCTCGGGGGTTACAAAGGCGTCGATAGGGGAGCCGGCCTGGATACCGCGGCAAAAGGCGCAGAGTGCGTCCGGACTGCCGAGCCTTACGGTTTGAATAATGTCATACCTCGGCTCGCTGTAATGCGGCTCTACCTCAAATCCCAGCGCCTCGAAAACATAAGCGGCATATATTGCGGTTTTGACCGCCTGTGCCACGGTGTGGGGCGCGAAAAACAGGCCTCGGAAAAGCGATTTGGTGTGTACCAGCCCCGGCCCGACCTCGGCGCCTATGCCGGGCGATGTGAGCCGATAGCCGGCAAGCTCGACCGCGCGGCGGGTGCCGGCAAGATAACCGCCCGTTTCGGCGACACCGCCGCCGGGGTTTTTTATCAGCGAGCCGATGACAAGGTCTGCCTCCGGCTCGGTCTCGCAAACAAACTCGCCATAGCAGTTGTCGATAACCGTAAACACGTCCGGCCGCAGCTCCTTGACGCGGCGGGTCAGCGCGGTCAGCTCGGCGGCGGAAAGCGTCCGGCGGCTTGAGTAGCCCTTGGAGCGCTGGAAAAACGCGACCTTGACGTGCGGGTCGGAAAGCGCCTCGGCAAAATCTTCGCCCAGCTCCACCTCGCGGTATTCGATGCCGAAATCGCGCAGGCTGCCGTTTCCCGGCTCGCCCGACATGCCTATAACCTCGTCAAGCGTGTCATAGGGCTTGCCGGTGAGGGATAGCAGCACGTCTCCGGGCCGCAGCAGGCCGTAAAGCCCTATTGCAATGGCGTGGGTGCCGGACACTATCGTGTGGCGCACCAGCGCCGCCTCAGCGCCGAACACATGCGCCCAAACGCGCTCGAGCGCGTCCCGCCCGCGGTCGTCGTAACCGTAGCCGGAGGTAATCGCAAACATCGACTCGGATACGCGCTCCTCGCGAAACGCGTCCAGCACGCGCTTTGTAACGGTCGCGGAAACGGCGTCGACTTTGTCAAATTGCTCGCGCAGCGCCGAAAGCGCGCCGCGGTCTATTTTTTCGAGAGAAGGGAAATTGTTTTGATTCATTGCTTGCTCTTCTTGAAAGTGAATTTGCCCGATAAAGCTCGGGCAGTGCAGCTTTTATTTGAAAGTCCATAAAAAAGGGCAATGCAAGGGCAGGGGAGCGCAGCGCAGCTCTTTTCCGGTGCGCTGCTTTAACCCCAAGTGCTGTTTTGCATTGCCCGAATTCAAGGTTTATCTTGACAGGTAGGAAACGAAAAGCTGAACGCAGGCCTCGACGTCGGCAAGATCGCACATCTCGACACCCGAGTGGATATAGCGGGTCGGGACGGATATGCAGCCGGCAACCGAGCCTTCGCCCGCAAGCTGCATTTGCGAGGTGTCGGTGCCCCCGGCGGACAAAATTTCATGCTGATGTGCTATGCCTTTTTCCTCGGCGACTTTGGTAAGCTCCTGAACCAGCTCGGGCGAGCAAATAACCGAGGCGTCCTTTATCTTTATCGCCGCGCCTCCGCCGAGCTTGACGGCCATGGGCTTTGCGCCGGGCGTGTCTCCCACGCCGGTCACGTCACAGGCGATAGAAATGTCCGGCATAACCGCATAAGACGCGGTGCGAGCGCCGCGGCAGCCGACTTCCTCCTGCACGGTGAAAGCGCAGTAAACATCGTCGGGGTTGCCTTCCAGTCGGCGCATTGCCTCTATAAGCACAGCGCAGCCTATCTTGTCGTCAAGCGGCCTGCCGGCTATCCTGCCGCCGGCAAGCTCGACAAGCTGCGGCGCGACGGCGGCGCGCATGCCAATCTTCACAAGCTTTTCGGCCGACTCGCGGTCGGAGCAGCCGATGTCAACATAAAACTTGTCGGCGCCATACTCGCCGACTTTGGCGTCGGCGTCGGGCACAAGCACGCCTTTTGTGCCGTTTTCAAAATTTATGACCGAGTAGGCGGAGGCGACCCAGTTGATACCGCCGACCGGCGAGATGCGCACAAAACCTTTCTCGTCGATAAAGGTTACAAG
>DGDL01000078.1:29172-29489 GCA_002385415.1 Clostridiales bacterium UBA3953 | reverse complement strand
CTCCATCTTGTTCCAATGGAAGTGGAAAGGCGTGACCTGATTTTCATACACGCGCATGATTTTCTCGGCATAGGGCTTTTGATAGTTCGGATTATTCATGTTGCCGTTACGCAATGTGAAAAGCGTAAGCCCGACCTTCATGAAATCTCCGGACCCAAAATCGGTTAAATCCCAGCCGAGTGCATTGTCGCGGATCTCGTCATACTCGTGGTTTTTAGTTTTCCACTCTTCCGGCGTAAAGAAAGCGAAAGGCGGCAATTTAAAACAAAATTTATCGCAAAGCTCGATAAATTTTTGTATTTCCGCATTTATGAACG
>DGDL01000078.1:0-29013 GCA_002385415.1 Clostridiales bacterium UBA3953 | reverse complement strand
CGGCTACATTATACAACATTTTTATGAGCATGTAAACAATTTTATAATAAAATAAAAAAACGGCGCGGGCAAATACCCGCGCACGGGAAATCGCAGTCAAGCAAGCGCGCTGCTTTAGTCACGGTTCAAGCGCGCCACGCAGTGAAGCGAGTTACTTTTTACGTTTTTTGGATTCAGTTGTTGCAGCAGGTGCAGAATATAATCACAAGCACCAGGATGAGTATCCAGATGTTGCAATCGTCGAACAGGTTGCAAAGGCAGTTCATTAACATCCTCCTCTCAAAGTAAGCGCGCTTTCGCCGCTCTGATAACATTCTATGCGAGTGGATGCCATGAGTGACTGTGTTACGTAAAATTGGACTTTGCCCTGTTCGACCGGCCTGTATAGCCCTTATCGCGGCTTTGGCATGCTGTTTCTGTATGCGTCGATGGCATACTTTAGTACAATCCGCTCTGCCTGCTGCGGATTTTGAGCGCTTATCTCGCCGCCGGCCGCTCTCGAGTGGCCTCCTCCGCCGAAAAGCGCGCATATCTTATCGACGTCTACAAACCGTCCGCTGCGCATGGAGATTTTATACCTGTCGGGCGAGTTTGAAAGCTGGCGAATTGTAACCGCAAGCTCGACGCCCTCGATTTCGCGAGGTATGGAGCTGATTTCGCCCACGTCGTCATCGGTTATATTATAGCGTTTTTTAATTTCGTTTGTCATATTGACGACCGCAACGCCGCCGTTTTCAAAATAACGTATGTTTGCATACACCGCAGAGAGAGCGCGCACCTCGGCTTGTGTGCGGCTTTCGAAAAGCATGTGGCTGCACTCTGCCATATCGGCGCCGGCCTCACACAGATCAGCCGCAATGCGCAGCGTTTCAGCCGTAGTGTTGCTGTATCTGAACCCGCCAGTATCCGAGCTTATCGCCGAATAAATTGCGTTTGCGGCATCGGGCGTAATTGTTGCCCCGCAAATTTTGAGAATTTTATACACTATCTCGCCCGTCGCGGCGGCGGTCGGATCTGTGTAGTTGTATTCGGCGTAATCTTCCGACGTCTCGTGGTGGTCAATTTTTATATCTATAATCTCGTCCCCAAACCGTCCCAGCAGGCCGGGCGATGCGGCATCAACCGCTATGATAAGGTCGGGCTCAAAATCGTCGGGACAGCTTTCAAACGGCGCCTTGCTTATATACTGAAGTCTTGAGGGAATATCGTCGGCACACAGGCAGTATACCTCTTTTTCCGGCATCGCGTATTTGATACCGTATGCGCTGCCGACTGTGTCGCCGTCCGGTCGGCGATGCATGAAGATAAGTATCGACCGTGCTTCTTTGAGTTTTTCTGCTATTTCCGGTAGAGTTATATTGTTTTCCATTTCTTATGTCATGCCTTTCGGTTCGGTCGGCAAAATCTATGTGCCACACCGAACTGAAAGGGCTACTTCCTTCTCAATTATTGCTGTCTGGTTCTTCTTTTTCCTCGATTGATTTAAACAAACGGTTGATCTCGTCGCCTCGTTTAAGCGACTCGTCGTATATAAATCTAAGTTCGGGCGTCACACGCAGATTGACCCTTTTTGCAAGTTCGCGGCGAATAAAGCCGGTTGCACTTTTCAGCCCCGCGACGACCTCGTCGGGGTCATGATTGCCGAGCACCGAATAATAAATTTTTGCATATTTAAAATCCGGCGTACATTCCGCACCTGTCACCGATATAAAAACGCTGCTGATACGCGGGTCTTTTATCTCGCGCAAAATTTCCGCCATCTCCTCGGTCAACCTGTCGTTGATTTTATCCTGTCTGTATTGTGCCATTTATTTCACCTTTAAACTTAAAATTGCGACACAGCGCTTTGCCTTTATCCGGCCTTTTCCATCGTGATAAATTCTGTCCAGCCGCCAAGTTTTGAGTACGCTGCGATAACGCCGTCCGACGGCTGGGAGATATAGTCGAACGCAAACGGTATTACAATATTGCCCTCTGTGTCAATCATTCCGCATCTGCCGTTTTTAAACCCTATAACGCCAAGTCCCTGGACAAAAGGTTTGCAAACCGTGTAAATAGGCTGAGCTATCCAGTAACCGCGATGGCTGTAATAACCATAGTAGCCGTCTTTTTCAAGCGTCAACACGCCGTCAGAGTAAGCTATGAGATTATAGTTTTCGGGTATATCAAAGTATACGCCGTTTCTGTCAATAAGATAATCTTTGTCCAGCGCAACACGATGCTTAAAGTAATAGTCTTTTAGCTGACGGCGCACTCGCACAAGTCCATGGTCAAAGTAGTACATGCCCAAATTTTCCGGCAGCCTTGTGTCGGCGGGATAATAGCCGTCGTATGTCCTTCTGTTGTCAAACTCGGCAAGGTAAAGAATGTTCCCATAAGGATTTATCACCGTGCGCCCTGCCGTGTCTATAAATTTAAGCTCGCCGTTATAGCCCACTACCGCAGCCAAACCGTTGTCGGAAAAAGCATAGGCTGCTTTGTATTGTGCGGTTATTGCCACACTTCCGGCTTCATCTTTAAAGCCCCAAAGCTTTTCCCGCCTGTATTCAAATACCGGAGCGTTTGCGCTCACAGGCTTTACGGCAGCCGTTGCTTCAGGCACAATTTCAGCCTCTGTCACAGATGTGGTTTCCGGCTGCTCGACGGGCTTTCCGGTAAGCGGGTCGATTTGCGGGGCTGGCGGCTGGGTTTCAGGAGGCGGCGCCGTTTCTGCCGATTTTGCCATTGCCTCTTTTGCCGCCTGTTCTTCCTCAAATTCTTCAACCGAAAGATTAGCCAGCACGGTGATTATTTTGTTTCTGCGCTCGTCGGTTTCGATCATGACGTGCACGACGCGCTCCTGCGAGTACGGGTACAATTTTACGCTTGATTTCGCATAGTAAACGGGCGCATCGAAAACCACGCCGGGCAAACTGTCCGGATCAAACTGAGTTTCCTCAAACGTGCCGTCGGAATGAACGGCATAGTATTTCTCTGCGTATCGCACTATGGGGTTACCGCTGCTGTCCCGGGCAAAAACTTCTGAGAACGGGTATGCCCTGCCGGCAATTCTTCTGCCGTACTTGTCATATATACCATAAGTGCCGTCGCCGTTGTCAATCACTCTCAATCCCATATAGAGCTTGAGAGCCGGCCGACTAACCTCTCGGGTTTTAAACCTGGTTTCATAACCGAGCGATGTAGCCACACGCTCTGTGTACTCTTCTGTTTCTTTGCGGTAACTTAGCGTCTTCGGATAATCGAACGGATGCGGCAAAATCGCCAAAACGTGATTAGACGAGTCGAACATCGCACCGGTTTCGGCATAACCCAAAGAAACAAGCGTTTCATAGCTCTTTAAATTTTCAAGAAACGCCCTATACTCGTCTACCCAAGCTGCCGGCTCGTTGGACGTGGTCTCATCCTGACCTGTGGCATTGGTGCTGTCGACAATATTGGCACCGCTATCTATGCGCGATTCGGTAAAAGTCGAAGCGCTCCCCTGACGGGACACGCCGTCCGAGGTTTCTGCCGATTCGGTTTCGCGCGGGATAAAAGAAACATCATATTTTCCGGCTTGATACAGTATAAGCGCTGCCGCAAAGAAACCCAGCACCAGTACCGCAAATAAACGCGACACGACAAGCTTTATGATTTTTCTCATTTATGGTACTTTAACCCTTTTATTATGGTGAATGCGCGATAAATCTGCTCAAGCAGAAAAACTCTTATCATTCCGTGCGGGAAAGTCAGCTTGGAAAACGACAGCCGCAAATCGCATGCCGCTTTCTCTGCTTCCGTAAGCCCGTCCGAACCACCGACCACAAATGCAATCTCCGATATTCCCCGGTTTGCCGTACGATTAATCAAATCGGCGAGGCCCGGAGAGTCAAGCTCGACGCCTTCGACGCAAAGCGCAATTTTATATGCCTTTTGCGGCAGCTTTGGAATCGCGGATTCGCCCTCTTTGATTTGTATAAGATTGAACCGGCAGAAGGCGCCGAGCCGTTTTATATACTCTTCGCAGGCAGCATCCTGCCAACGTTCGGATGTTTTACCCGCGACAATTACCGTCACAGTCAGCACAATACTTTAAATATCCAGTTCTTTAACGTATTTTGCGTTTTCCTCAATAAACTGGCGGCGCGGCTCGACTTTGTCGCCCATCAGCACCGAGAAAATCTCGTCGCAGGCCATCGCATCCTCGACCGTCACGCGGAGCAAATTCCTGCGGGCGGGGTCCATCGTCGTTTCGCTGAGCTGCTTGGGGTTCATTTCACCAAGACCTTTGTAGCGCTTTACGATAACGCTGCTGGGATTGTCGCCGCCAAGCTCTTTTATCAGCCTGTCTCGCTCTTCTTCGTTGAACGCATAGTGAGACTTTTTACCCTTTATTATTTCGTAAAGAGGCGGCTGGGCAAGGTAGACATGACCGTTTTCAATAAGCGGTCTCATGTGCCGGAAGAAGAAAGTGAGCAGCAAAACTCTGATATGCGAGCCGTCAACGTCCGCGTCGGCCATAATGATTATCTTGCCATAGCGGAGTTTTGTAATATCAAAATCTTCGCCTATCCCACACCCGATGGCTTTAATTATCGGTACAAGATGAGAGTTTGTGTATATCTTGTCCAGCCTGCTCTTTTCAACGTTCAGTACCTTACCGCGCAGCGGCAAAATCGCCTGGAACCGGCTGTACCGGCCGTCTTTTGCCGAACCGCCCGCCGAGTTACCCTCAACCAGAAAGAGCTCGGTAAGCTCGGGGCGTTTTTCCTGACAGTCCCACAACCGTCCGGGCAGCGACGCGCCTTCGAGCGGGCCTTTGCGGCTCAGCTCCCGTGCCTTTCTCGCTGCTTCGCGGGCGCGGCAGGCCTGCATGGCCTTTTCAAGAATGGCGCGCGCGACGGAGGGGTTTTCCTCAAAATATTCGGCAAGCTTTTCGGTCACGAGCGAATCCACAAATGTGCGCATTTTGCTGTTTCCCAGTTTGGCTTTTGTCTGGCCTTCAAACTGGGCGTCGCGCAATTTGACGCTAACCACAGCGCAAAGTCCTTCGCGCACATCCTCGCCGGTAAGTTTCTTGTCGTCTTCTTTCAGAATACCGAGTTTGCGCGCATATTCGTTTGCGACTTTGGTAAGTGCCGTTTTAAATCCCGTTTCGTGCGTTCCGCCTTCACGGGTCAAAATATTGTTCGCAAAGGTATAAAGCGTTTCGTTGTAGGTGTCGTTATACTGAAGTGCCACCTCAGCTATATATGAGCCGCGAGTGGCCTTCATATATATCACTTCGGGATGAATTACCTCTGTATGCTTTATAGCGTTGAGGTGTTCAACAAAACTTACGATTCCGCCCTCATAGCAGAGCGTGGTTTCGATTATCCCGTCCTCTGTCTTTACAGTCGTACCGCGGATCTGCTCGACACTTTCGCGATTTTCATCGGTATTTTCGCTCGAGCCGTCTTCATCGTCGCTATCTGCGATTTCTTTTGTTTTGGGTTCCTGCTGTTCGAGCTTACGCTCGTCGCGCAGGACAATTTTCAGACCCGCATTGAGGAACGCCTGCTCGCGCATTCGGTTGAGCAGCGTGGTATAGTCGAAAACAGTGTCTTCAAATATCTCCGGATCGGGTTTAAACCTAACCGTCAACCCGTGCCGTTCAGTCTCGCCTACACAGGTGTACGGCACGACGACCTTCCCACGCTCGAAACGCTGCTTATAGCAATATCCTTCGTAGCAGTCCTCGTACTCGAGCCATTCCGACAAGGCGTTGACGACCGATGCGCCGACGCCGTGCAGTCCTCCCGAGATATTATAACCGCTTCCGCCGAACTTACCGCCGGCGTGCAATACAGTAAACACGACTTCGGGCGTAGGTATGCCCATCTTTTGGTGTATACCTGTGGGAATACCTCGACCGTTGTCCCTCACCGAAACGCTCCCGTCGGCGTGTAGCGTAATATGAATTTCCGTACACGCCCCGGCAAGCGCTTCGTCAATGGAGTTGTCGACTATCTCGTATACAAGATGGTGCAAGCCGCTCGTTGACGTCGAGCCCACATACATGCCCGGACGTTTGCGAACAGCTTCCAGTCCCTCAAGTACCTGGATTTGTTCTTCACTATAAATTGTATCGTCGAAATTGTTTTGTACTTCTGCCATAATTATGCAAACGCCTTCCTATTCGTAACTTAGCGGCTACTGCTGCCGATGAGGCTATCCTTCAATTTTGCGGCTTCTGCCGAGCAGTGCCGCAGTTGACAGCTGGGAAAGCCAAACCTCTCCGTTTGCAAGAAGTACAAACGACTTCGGCAGCTCGCCGCTTGCTGAAAACAGTTTGTTTTCCCGTTGTTTTTGTCTTAAAAATTCTTTTGTAATAGGGGAAACAGTCGCTGTATCGGAATCGAAAATCCCGACAACATCGCGCTGTCTCAAATTTTTATTGTTGCCAATATGAAGAAACATAATAAATCCCCGCAGGATATTTCATATCTCACGAATCTCTCCGCCGGAAACGGAGAAGATCTTGGCCTCGTCCGACATTATTTTTTCACAGGAGGTTATAACCACCTGCCTGCCCGAAAGACCACGCGCAAGGTATGCTTTTCTCGAGCTGTCAAGCTCGCTGAAAATGTCGTCGAGCAAAAACACCGGATATTCACCGGTTATTTCTTTTGACAGCATTCCCTCGGCCAATTTCATTGCAAGTGCAATGCTTCGCTGCTGACCTTGTGACGAGAAAGCCCGAGCCTGTCGCCCGTCGAGCAATATTTCAATATCGTCGCGCTGCGCACCATATAAAGTTGTGCCGACGCGTATCTCTCGCTCGACGTTTCCGGTAAGCAGCTCAAGATACTCGCTCTCCGTGCGCACGCGGTCATATCTAAGCGAGGTTTTTTCCCTTCCGCCCGTCATGTCGGAAAGCAGAGCTCTTACTTCTTTGTCAAGACGCTGCACATACTCGCAGCGTTTTTCCGCAACTTTAGCCGAGGTGGCGGCAAGCAGCTCGGACCATATACCCAGCGTGTCCATATTCACTGTGTCGTCTGTTCCCTTCAGCGAAGCCGCACGCAAAAGCGCATTCCGCTGGGCAAGTATATCATTGTGCCGCTGAAGCAGCGAAACATAAGTCGGATAAAGCTGTGAAAGCGCTGCGTCAACAAAATGGCGGCGCATGGCCGGCCCGTCGGAGACAAGCTGCAAATCCTGCGGGCAGAACAGCACCGCACGGAACGTGCCGATAAACTCCGAAAGTTTAGTCACGTCCGCGCCATTTAGTTTGCAAAACCGCTTTTTACGGGCAATGTCAATTATAAACGATGCCTCGTTTGTACGCCTGCTGTCGGAAAATTTCATCGAAAGCAAAGCAGCCGTGCATCCAAAGCGCACAAGCTCCGAATCGCGCCTTGTGCGAAACGATCGGCCCTGGGCAAAATATTGCATGCCCTCCAGCGCCGAGGTTTTTCCGGCACCGTTTTCGCCGATAAATATGTTTGTGCCTTCGGATAAAGTTACGGTCGCGCTCTCTATGTTGCGAAAATTCCTGTACTCGACGGTGTCGATGTGCATTTTATGATTTAAGTCTTGTAGGAAGTATGAGATACAAATACTTTCTGTTTTCTTCGGGCTGCACAGCTCTGACAACCATACTCATGAGCGGCGAGTTGAGCGACAAAAGCAGCTCTCCGGGGTCGCATGCTCGGATTGCCTCTATAAGATAGCGACAGTTGAATCCTATCTCTATATCCTCGCCCTCTTTTTCTATGTCTATTTCGTCATAAAATCTGCCGGTCGACGACGCGGTCGTAATAATGAGCTTGTCATCGGTAAAGTTGCATCTGAGCGGAGATTTTGTCTCGCCTTTTTCAATGTTTTCGGTTATCAGCAGTGCGCGCTCAAGACTTTGAAGCAGTCTCGCGCCGTCAATGCGCAGGTTAATTGCATAGCTTGAGGGAATAAAACGCGAGTATTCGATAAACTCTTTATCGAGAACTCTTGTGAAAAATACAGTGTTGTCACATGTGAAGATTATATGCTTGCGTCCCAGCCTTATCGAAACTATGCTGTCGGAGCTGCCGAGCAGACGGGAAAGCTCCGGCAGCGTCTTGGCGGGTATCGTAAACGAAGTGTTTATTTCTTCCGAACCGTAGTTTTCAAGCTCGCATACACGTTCGACGAGTGCTATTCTGTTGCGGTCGCTTGATACCATTCTGATGCGACTGCCCTCTATCTCAACATGCAAGCCGTTGAGCTCGGCACGCGGATCGTTGTCGGGTACCGCAAAGTCGGACTTTTTTATCATCTGGGTGAACTCGCCACGTTTGATTCCAAATCCCTGTTCGCCGTCAAGCTCGGGGAGATTCGGAAAATCTTCGCCGTCGAGCGCCATGAGCTGGAATTCAGATTTACCACTGTAAATCTTGGTTACATTTCTTGCGCCAACTTCAATAGTAATTTTGCCGTCAGGCATTGTTTTTATTATCTGGCTTAATTTAACGGCGTTGATTATATAGCAGCCCGGGGTTTCGACTTCAGCGTTTAGGGTGACGCGCATGCCTTTTTCCATGTCATATCCTGAAAGCAAACAAATGCCAGTTTCCTCGGCTTTGATTTGTATGCCTTCAATGGCTGCTATAGTGTTGTTTTTCGATGTCACCCCTGTCAGCGGTGTTACAGCCGCTTCAAGGTCATCGCGGTCAAATACAACTTTCATTTTATTTTCACCTGCAACCTTGTATTAGTTGCGGATACCTTTCTTTGTTGATGATTGAAGTATGAGGGTTGTGTTCTGTTAATTTATTCCCTTTATACCTGCCTCTCACCTATTTGGGTTTGCTTATGCGAGGGAGAAGGCCAAAGATAATATAAAATATAAATATAGAGAGAGGGATAGCAGTAGGAGTCGTAGTAGGGGCTGTGGAAAATGTTAATAACGAAAAAAATCGCCTTTCAGCGCATGTTTTTCAGCTATTTATCGAAACGCAAAGATGTTGATATTGCGTGCATGCCATGTGATTTCCGGTGTGTGTTTTCAGCTGTCCTGCCGGATGAAAAAAGTTATGCACATGTTTTCAAATCCACAGCTAACAGGGAAATGTGGAAAACTAAAGCGTCTATTCCTTTATCTCCTTTGCAAGCTCTTCGATTTCAATTTCAAGCAGCGGGTTGCGCTTCATATTTTTCTCAACCGTATCAAGCGACGAAAGAATGGTGGTATGGTCGCGCTTAAAAATTTGGCCGATAGCCGGCAGCGACATGCCGGTGAGATTTCTTATAAGGTAAATTGCTATATGTCTGGTGTTCGCAATGTCGCGGGTGCGTGAGCGACCTTTCAGATCTTCTATTGATATTCCATAGTGCCTGCTGACACATTCGAGGATACGGTCGACGGTTACAGAAACCGGTTCAGAGGCGCTTATCATATCTGAAATGCTTGTAATAGCGAGATCGACTGTGATCTCGCGTCCGGTGAGAAAGCTTTGTGCTATTATGCGCTTTATTGCGCCTTCGAGCTGGCGGATGTTGTTTTTAAGGTTGTCTGCTACATACTGCACAACATCCGGCGGAAGTTCAACGCCAAGACATTCGGCTTTATACTTGAGGATTGCGGCACGCAGCTCTGCGTCCGGCGGCTGAATGTCTGCAATAAGCCCCCATTCAAATCTCGTACGAAGCCGCTCCTCAAGATGCTTTATATCTCTGGGCGGCTTGTCTGATGTTAGCACTATCTGTTTGCGCTCCTCATAAAGCGCGTTGAAAGTGTGGAAGAATTCTTCTTGAGTGGAGGTTTTGCCGCCGATGAACTGAATATCGTCTATCAGCAGCATGTCCACTGTGCGGTAACGATCTCGGAACTTCTGAGTAGTGTCACGTTTAATGGCTTCGATGATTTGGTTTGTAAAGTCTTCACCTCGCACATAAAGCACGTTCATATCGGGGTGCTTTATGCCGGTTTCATAGAGGATGGCCGACAAAAGATGCGTTTTGCCAATACCACTCGGCCCGTATATAAACAGCGGGTTATAGTCGCGCGCAGGGTTGTTTGTAACCGCTATGCAGGCGGCATGAGCAAATTTATTTGAACTTCCGACTATGAAGTTGTCAAACGTGTTGAACTGTTCGCTTTTGATTTGCCGGCTGCGTGCAATGCGGTCAGGAGTCTGCATATAGCCCGGCGAGATGGGGCCAGGCGGGTCGCGGCGGAGCGTCTGTTTCGGCACGGTGAAAGTCGACGCTTTTACCGGCGTGGGAGGCATGTCGAGCATCTCGCCCTGCTGAGTCGGTTTTTCTCGTGACGTCACCGTAACATTAAGGTTTGGGATCCCGGTCAGCTCGCGCAGGATTTGGGTTATCTGCGGCAGATACCGGTCGGTGACGATGCCACGCTTGAACTCGGTTGGCACACTTACGGACGCATCGCAGTCGCCCGTAAGCTCCAGGGACGATTCGCCGAACCATACGTTAAAAACCATGTCAGAAAGCCCGAGCATTTCTTTAAGGCAGCCCTTAGCCGTCTGCCAGATTTTATCGTCGTATTTCATCCGTCCCGGTGTTTCCTTCTTATCATTTATTATAAACATTCAATTGTATTATAACACAACGAGTTTGCCATTTCAAGTAATAAAATGTAATAAACGCGCGGGTCGAGCATGCCCGAGCTTTTTTTGCTTGTCATTTTCCACAAGCTGTGATATAATAATTTGGATACAGATTTATTAAATTGAGGTGAAAAAACGTGGCTGTTTTTCGCCGGCGCACCGCCTGCGCCACCCTGATATTGCTTGTGGCGTTGCTGTGGTCTTGCGGCGGTGGGGATACAATTGACGGAGTTACAACCGAGCGCATTGTGCTTCATACGCAGGACAGCTTTGCTCTTTCGGGGCTTTCGGTCAAAGAAGAACAGGCGCTTTATGATAAAATAAAAGGATTTTTCGACCTCTACTATGGTGACACAATTTATACTATGTCGTGTGACTTTTCCGAGCGGGGAGAGTATGGCGGTGACGAGTGCTATATCTTCCGCAGTTATCTTGAGGACGGCTCCGAGGGGTTTCTTTTAGCCGCTTCGGTTGACGGGACAAGCGTATACGGCTGTGACCCCGAGCGCGGTCTAATCGCGCTTGTATGGTGCGAAGGCTGGACAAAGCCGGATTTCAGCTATTTCGGCGAGCTTGACACCTCAAATCTGTAGGATATAAAGTTTTCCACAGCCAGGAGAATATTTGTTTGGGTAAAATATTTATTAACTTAAATATACAAATATTGATTTTCGGACCGGAAAGTATTATCATATATCCGATATATATATAAAGCATACCCCGCATTTGCGGGAGTTAAATGAAAAGGATGGAAAAGATGTCTGAAAATACGACAAAGATAAGGAAAATTGGGATTCTTACTTCCGGCGGCGATGCTCCCGGCATGAATGCAGCGGTGCGCGCCGTGACACGCTACGCGCTTCGGCGTGGCATAGAGGTTATGGGTATCTATGAAGGCTACAAGGGCCTTATAAACGGAAAAAATTATATAAAGAAATTCGATGCCCGAGATGTATCAAACATAATCGACAAGGGCGGTACAATTATATATTCGGCCCGCTGCCCCGAGTTCAAAGAAAAAGAAGGCATTGCAAAAGCGGCGCAGACCTGCCGCGACCTTGGTATAGACGGACTGGTTACCATTGGCGGCGACGGAACATTCCGCGGTGCCTATGACCTTTCCACCATGTTCGGAATACCCTGTATCGGTATTCCCGCCACTATTGACAACGACATCACCGCGACAGACTATGCAATCGGCTATGACACAGCACTGAACACCACAATGCAGATGATAGACCGGTTGCGCGATACCTGTGAGTCTCACGCGCGCTGCAATGTCGTTGAGGTAATGGGCAACAATGCCGGTTATATAGCAATTTATTCGGCTGTTGCGGTGGGAGCCACTGCTGTTGCCATTAAAGAGCGCACGTTTGACGAGGACGCGGCTATTAAAAAGATTATCCAGTGCCGTGAAGCCGGCAAGCGCAACTTCATCGTTGTGATTAGCGAAGGCGCAAACATTAATGCCGAAGAGTTTGCAAAGAAGATCCAGGCAGTCACCGAAGATGCGAATATGGAAATTGAAACCAAATTCGCCCGTTTTGCGCATGTGGTCAGGGGCGGTTCACCCACTATGCGCGACAGAGTGACGGCCGCGAAGATGGGTGTCGCCGCCGTTGACCTGCTGCTCGACGGCAAGACAGACATGTTCATGTGCGAGCGTCACGGCAGAATTGTCGGAACCGATATTATGGTGGCCACCTATGCAGATCGCAAGTACAAGGCCACATTCGATCCCAAAATGGCCGAGAAGTTTGACCCCTCCGAGGGCGATAAATTCAGCCCCGAGGTTCGCGCCGAGGTAGACGGCCTTGTCGCAGAGCGTATTGCAGAGATTGATACAATGCTCGAGCTGTCCGAAAATATCTCAAATTACAAGATTGTCGAGTAAAAATAAAGCTGGTAATTTTCAAGAGCGGGAGGAGGGAGCTCCGTAGATGAACGATAACCGAAACAGGCGTATAGAACCCACAGGCCAAGGCCGCCCGGGCAGCTCCCAATCGAGGCCACCCGACAGTCGTCCGCCCATACGCCGCGCAAGGCGCAGGAGTTTTGTCGGGCCTACTATTGCAGCATTGGTCATGACGGTGCTTGTCATTGTCGCTGTCGTTGTGCTTGTGATGCTTATAACGGAAAGAGCAAAGCTACCGAGCGGTATCGATTCTGAAACGGACCTCTCTCCCGAAAGCATAGACACGTCTGAAGTGACTTCTCTACCGGAAACATCGGTCGAAACCGAAGTGCAGACCGAAACAAGTGTTGTGACAGAGCAAGAGACCGATCCTGACACCGAGACGCCGGCCGCATCCATAACCGGCTATAAAACCGTTTCGCTCGAGAAACAGGAGCTCCATAAAGGCGATTTAATACTTATCAACTATCAATACGAGTACGTTTTCCCCGAAAAAAAGAATACCGTCAATATATACGCAAACAAAAACAGTTCATATTTGTTGAGCTCATCGCAGCTTGAGCTCGAGCCACGGACGCTCGATGCGCTCAACGCCATGATGCTTGCCTTTCATAGCGAGTCTGGCAGCGGCGATGTTATTGTCAAAAACGCTTATCGCAGCCTTGAGGAGCAAAAGTCACTGTACGACGCGCGCGTGTCGGCTTACGGCGAGGAAAACGCAAACAAGTATCTTGCCCAGCCCGGTCATTCCGAACACCACACAGGCATGTGTTTTGACCTTGGCATATATAAAGAGGACGGAAAGCTTTACGAACTTGACGGAGTTGCCGGCTATGCAGACTGGTTTAAAGACAACTGTGGAAAATACGGGTTTGTTCTGCGGTTTCCAGAAAACAAAGCCGCCATCACGGGCATAACAAGCGACAGATGGCACTTCCGCTATGTCGGTCAAGTCCATGCCGAAACGATGAACGAGCTTGGACTTTGCCTCGAGGAATATATCGACGAGCTTAGAAAGTATCCCTATAGCGGCGATCACCTGCTTGTGACCACTTCGTCCGGCAAAAAATACGAGATTTACTATCAGTACGCTTCCGATGCAGGAAAAACCGAAGTATATGTGCCCGAAAACCTTCCATATACAATTTCGGGCGACAATGCACTCGGTTTTATTGTAACCGTTTCACTTTCGGAGTAAGATTATGAGTGGACTTTCCCACAGAGATGTCCAAAGGTTTGTGGAAAACTCTCTGGAAAACCGGAGGATAAGACGTGTGCTTTTGATTCCTCCGGATTTCACGCGGCTGCATTCGTGCGGCGGTGTAATCTGCGCCATATATTACGAGCTGCTTTTGCAGCGTGGCGCAGAGGTTGATGTCATGCCCGCGCTCGGCACTCACGAGCCAATGACGCGCGAGCAGATTGAGGTGTTTTTCGGGGGTATTGTGCCCTGTGAAAAAGTAATTGTCCACAACTGGAGAAATGATGTGGTCCGGCTTGGATTTGTACCCGGAGAATATGTGGAAAAAGTCTCCGAGGGTATAATGAGCGAGCCGATACCCGTTGAGGTAAACCGCCGCATTGTATCCGGCGACTATGACCTTATTGTTTCGATTGGGCAGGTTGTGCCCCACGAAGTTGTGGGCATGGCGAACTACTCGAAAAATATTTTTGTGGGCTGTGGAGGAAGCGCTATGATCTCTGCATCCCACATGCTCGGCGCTGCATACGGCATGGAGCGCATTATGGGCCATGCCGACACTCCCGTGCGGGCGATTTTTGACTATGCTGAAGAGCACTTCATCTCACACCTTCCTATCATATACGCGCTGACGGTAACGACGCGCTCCGAGCGCGGCAGTTTCGACGGTGTATCGCTCGAAGGCCTTTTCATTGGGCGCGGACGCGATTTATTTGTCCAGGCTGCCGAGCTGTCGCAAAAGCTTAACTTTATACGCACCGGCCGCCCTCCAAAAACTGTCGTTTGCCGGCTTGACGAGCTGGAATTTCACAGTACATGGCTCGGTAACAAGGCTGTCTATCGCACCAGGCTCGCCATCGCCGACGGTGGAAAGCTTATAGTTCTGGCGCCAGGCGTGCGGCGTTTCGGCGAAGACAACGAGTGTGACCGGATTATTCGTAAATATGGCTACACGGGTCGCGAGCGGATACTTGCGCTTTCAAAATCAGAGCCCGACCTGCGCGAAAATCTTTCTGCAGCCGCGCATCTTATCCACGGCTCAAGCGACGGCAGATTTGAAATTGCGTATGCAGCACCGCTGCTTTCGCGAGAGGAAGTCGAAGGTGTCGGCTATACTTGGCTTGACTTTGACGAAACAATAAATAAATACAACCCCGAAACTTTACAAGAAGGTTGGAACACTATAAACGGAGAGGAAATATACTACATTGACAACCCTGCACTCGGTCTTTGGAGTGTTTAATTATAACCGGGAG
This sequence comes from Clostridiales bacterium UBA3953, assembly GCA_002385415.1. Taxonomy (GTDB): domain Bacteria; phylum Bacillota; class Clostridia; order Oscillospirales; family CAG-272; genus DTU078. Next base: position 14,070 of record DGDL01000078.1, on the reverse strand, counting down.
GATAGATGATGAAGCGGAATTACGGAGGGCTCATTGTTGGTCTGGTATTCATCGGCATCGGAATCGGGTATACTGGCAATATCGTCGGATGGTGGAGCGGTTTCACTATCTTTTTCCCGGGCTGGTGGTCGCTTTTTATAATTGTGCCTTTTACCGTTGCCATTGCCGAATCCGGATTTAACACCGGAAACTTTATAGGCCTGCTACTCGGTCTGTTTTTGCTTGTCGCGCGGCAGCCTCAATTCAGATATCTTTGGAAGTTGGTCGTTCCGTTTACGCTTTTTGCAATTGGATTTTCAATTATTTTCAAAAGCAAGCTGTTTAAATACCGCCGCGTCGTCAAAGCCGAGGATGGCAAGGCTTTCTATATCCCCGTTTACAGGTGCTGGCTGAGCAGCCGCCAAATCAAGTTCGGTCGGTTCGAGCTGCACGGCGCCGAGATAACCACACTGTTTGGGCAGCTTGTGCTCGACCTATCCGATGCGATTATCACAAAAGATGTTGTAATAGACGTGACAACCATTTTCAACGGCGCGAAAATTATTCTCCCGCCCCATGTGAAAATGGCGCCTTCGGCTAATCCCATATTCGGAAGATTTATCGACCGCGCATCATCCGATCCCTCCGCTGTTCATACTGTTTATGTCAACGCAAACTGCATATTTGCCGATACGGAAGTAAAAACTGGGGACACTATGTAATCCGGTGACTGCTTCCCATTACTGTTAGATGCTGAAATAATTGAAAGAATAATCAAAACGCTGCCTGTCGATACTATTTTCGGGAGGTGGCGTTTAATTAATTTAGGTGAAATTTTCAGTTTCGACTTACAGGAAGTTATAACCGTCGTAATAACTACGGTTGTCTCGATAATAGTGATGTATCTGCTTACAAAGCTCATGGGTGAAAAGCAGATACATCAGCTTAATATGTTCGATTACATGACGGGGATTACCATAGGCTCGATTGCTGCGGAGCTTGCAACCGACCTTGAAAACCCTGTGCAGCCGCTGACTGCTATGACATTGTACGGGCTTTCGGCATATTTGGTCAGCATAGTGACCATGAAATCGGTAAAACTCCGCAAAATTATAAACGGCCAATCGATAGTGCTTATGGACAAAGGCAAGATTTACCGCGCAAACCTTGCCGCCTCGCATCTTGAGATTAGCGAATTTATCACGATGTGCCGCCAGCAGGGCTATTTCGATTTGTCGGAAATAGAGACCGCAATCCTCGAGCATACCGGAACGCTGAGTATATTACCCAAATCACAGCACCGGCCATATACACCCGCGGATGCCGGCCTGTCACCGCCTCCGCGGCGCCCGAGAATCAACGTTATAATGGACGGCAAGGTAATGCCTGAAAAATTTGTGCTTGCCGGGGTTGACGAGCAGTGGCTTAAATCCCAGCTCGAAGCGCATGGCGGAATCAAGCCCAAAGACATTGCGCTTGCCTGTGTGGACGAAAACAAACAGCTGCAGATATACCCTATGGTAAGAGAGCTCAATAAAGTCGAGTGGTTTGAATAAAGTTTATCAAATTAATTATAATATCAAAGTAAACTATTAAATATTTCCTTGTTTGGTTGACAAAAGGAAGACAACATGTTACCATAAAAGGAGCGCATATATTTGAAAAAAATATGTGCGCTTATAAATATCAAATCCGGAAGTTCATAGTTTAGCTTGCTAAGGATGGGTATTTGAAAGGAGATTTTTATGGTAATATTAAGTGCGGAAACGAGACAGGGTAAGGTAAAGAGCAGGAAACTCCGACGCGAGAACTATGTTCCGGCTGTGCTCTACGGCAAGCATCTTGCCGAATCTATCGCTCTCAAGCTTCCTTTGAGGGAAGCGGAGCAGTTTTTAAAATCAAACGATGTCGGCTCAAGAGTGCGTATAAAAATCGGTGACGAGACACACCACGCTCTTTTGAAGGAGCTGACAAGAGAGCCGACGACAGGAAATCTTGAGCATTTGAGCTTTATGGTGCTTAGCGCAACCGAAAAGGTCAAGGCTATTGCCCACATTGTTGTAGTCGGCAGAGAGGCTCTGATGCGCAAAGGCGTTATTATTCAGCCGATCGACGAAATCAACTACAGGGCGCTTCCTTCGAAGCTTATTGACACTATAACGGTGAATGTAGAGAACATGCAGGTTGGTGATAACATAAAAGTGTCCGACCTTGAGATAGCAAATGATCCCGAAATCGAGCTTCTGACTCCTGTTGATAGCGTTGTTGTAACCATCAACCCGATCAAGGAGCAAACAGAGCCTGAAGAAGTCGAAGACGAAGACGAAGAAAAGCAGGCTGAAGAAGCTGAAGATACTGAAAGCGAAAACTCTGAATCATAATGCAAATGAAATAAAGCAAGCGAAAAAAAGCGGCGACCTGCCGCTTTTTTGCTTGCCTAAAAAAATGTCATATATATAATTTGAACAGCAGCGGCGACAAATATCGCCGGAACAAAGTTCATGACCTTGAGCTTTGTAATTCCAAGCATATTAAGCGCTATACCGACTATTATGACCGAACCGGCGCATGTCATTTCTGCGATGACTGCCTCGGAAAGCAGGGGGGCTATCCAGTGAGAGAAAAGCACTATGGAGCCCTGATATGCCAATATAAAAACCGAGGACAGTGCAACTCCAATGCCAAGCTGCGAGGCGAAAATTATCGATGAGGTAAAATCGAGCGCAGATTTTATGAAAATAGTCGTATGCTCGCCGGTGAGTCCGCTTTGTAGCGAGCCGACTATTGACATAGCGCCCACGCAGAACATCAGACTTGCCGTTACAAAACCCTGCGCAATTTTGCCGCTGCGCGAGGGGGCTTCAATGGATTCTCCGCCCGCCGGAGACGATATTGGTGCAAGCCTTGCGCCCAGCCGCTCCTCCATGCGCTCGCCCAGCCTATGCAGCAGGCGGTCAAGGTCAAGCGCCTCGCCAACAATTGTGCCTATCACCAGCGATATTATAAGTACAAGGGGGTTTGAGCCTTCAAACGCGCCCGCAATACCGATGTAAAGGACGCAAAGACCCAAACCTTTCATGATGCTGTCGCCGATGCGGGCAGGTAAAGCGCGCCCGAGCAGCAGCCCTATGAAAGAACCGACTATAACGGCGACAGCATTGACAACAGTACCCAGCATTTACGCTTCGCTTTCCGCACCATGGCGCTCGAGGATTGCTCGCTGCAGCATCATATCTTTGACTTTCATCAGGCGCGTTGTGTTGGCGCGCTCGTTTTCTGAAAGTTTCATTGATATGCGCTTTATTGCTTCCTCGAGCGAGGGAATCATCGTATATTCAAGTGCATTGACCCGGCGCCGGGTTTTTTCGATTTCGTCCGCAAGTAGCTGTGCAGTTTTTTCGGTTTCGGCAAGCCTGATTAAATCGGGCAAAAGCTCTGACAGGCTCGCAAGAGCCGAATCAAGTTCGCCGGAGGTAAACGCAAAGCCGTAATTGTAGCCGTCGCTTGAGTCGCTGCCGACTATATCAAACTTGAATACCGGCACAGCAACACTCATTATGCTGCGGCTGCCTGTCTGAAGTGCCACTTCTTTTTTGGGAAGCATGAGCGCTTCCTCGAGCATGCGTGGCGACGATACCGCCGCGGCTACCGTAAAACTGCGGTGCACCTCTGCAAGACGCGCTTCAACCGATTCGCGCAGTGCCTTGTTTTCGCGGACTATGTCAAGGAACTGGCGCATAAGCTCATCGCGCTTGTCTTTAAGCAGCTTATGTCCCCGCCGCGCTGTAGAAAGCCTGTCTTTGAGCTTTCTCAGCTCCATCCGGTTAGGGTTAACTTTAATTTCAGCCATATCGGTCAACTGTTTTCTTTGTAATACTTGTCGATAAGCTCGGGCTTAATGCGCTTGAGCTCCGAACGCGGGAACATTGAAAGCAGCCTCCAACCGAGGTCAAGCGTTTCCTCAATCGAGCGGTTGGTATCGTAGCCCTGATTCATATATTCCGCCTCAAATGCGTCTGCAAACTGTGCATACAGCCTGTCCAGCGGGGTAAGTGCAGCCTCGCCGAGCACCACCATCAGCTCTTTTGCCTCGCGGCCTCGCGCATAGTTTGAAAAGAGCTGGTTCATTGTGTTGGCATGGTCTTCGCGCGTCTTGCCTTCGCCTATTCCCTTGTCTTTAAGTCTGGACAGCGAGGGCAAAACATCTATTGGCGGGTTTATTCCCTTACGGAACAGCTCGCGCGAAAGTATGATCTGCCCCTCCGTTATATAGCCCGTCAGGTCGGGGATCGGATGGGTCTTGTCGTCTTCGGGCATGGTGAGTATAGGAATCAATGTTATGCTGCCCGTGCTTGTGACCTTTCTTCCCGCGCGTTCATAGATAGTGGCAAGGTCGGTGTAAAGATAGCCCGGATAGCCGCGTCGGCCCGGAACCTCTTTACGCGCGGCCGAAACTTCGCGCATCGCCTCTGCATAGTTTGTGATGTCGGTTATTATAACAAGTACATGCATGTTGTGCTCGAACGCCAGATACTCCGCGGCTGTCAGCGCCATGCGCGGAGTCGTGATGCGCTCGATAGCCGCGTCGGACGCAAGGTTTATAAACAGCACCGTTCGGTCTATTGCGCCCGTACGCTGAAAATCGCGTATAAAGTAGTCGGCTTCCTCAAAAGTGATTCCCACCGCCGCGAACACGACCGCAAAGCGTGAGTCGGACGACAGCACCTTTGCCTGGCGGGCGATCTGCGCGGCGAGCTGGGCATGGGGCAAGCCCGAGCCCGAGAATATAGGCAGCTTTTGACCTCGTACCAGCGTGTTAAGCCCGTCAATTGCCGAGATGCCGGTCTGTATAAACTCCGACGGATACAGGCGGGCGGCGGGATTAATCGGCGAGCCGTTTATATCCAGCATTTTATCCGGAATAATGCGCGGACCGTCGTCGATAAGTTCGCCCATGCCGCTGAAAACGCGGCCAAGCATATCAAGGCTGACGCCAAGCTGTACGCCGTGGCCTTTAAAGCGCACCTTCGACTCGGCAAGGTTAATCCCTGCGCTGCTCTCGAAAAGCTGCACGAGCACCGTGCTGCCGTTTACCTCAAGTACGCGGCAGCGCCTTATTTCGCCGCTGGGCAGCTCTATTTCGCCGAGCTCGTCATATTTGACGCCTTCGACGTGTCGCACGAGCATAAGCGGCCCGGCGACTTCTTCTATTGTTCGATATTCTTTGATGACTTCCATTATATCGCCGGACTCTCCTTGTTTTCAGTAATAATCGCGTCTATTTCCCTGTCGAGCTGTGCTTCGATCTCGGCATAAGCTTCTTTGAATCTGTCTTCGGGCACCGCTTTCGCGCGGCCGATGCGCTCGCGGACAGGCATTGCAGCAAGCTTTTCTATCGACGCTCCGGCAGAAAGCGTTTTTCTGCACTTGTGATAATAGGACAGAACAAGTTTCATGAGTGCATATTGCTTTTCAAGCGACGTGTATGAGTCGGATATATCAAAAGCGTCTTGCTGCAAATAGTCCTCGCGTATAGATTGAGCCGCCTCAAGGATGAGCCTGTCTTCCGGCGACAGCGCATCCACACCGACCAGCCTCACGATTTCCTGAAGCTCCGCCTCAAGCGAAAGCAGCCTCATTATCTCTCCGACCGACGAGCTCCAGTCGGCGGCGACTTGTTCCGCAAACCAAGGAGCCAGTCTCTCGTTATAAAGCGAGTAAGAATTCAGCCAGTTTATTGCGGGGAAGTGGCGGCGATAGGCAAGCGCAGAGTCAAGCCCCCAGAACACCTTGACTATACGCAGCGTTGCCTGTGTGACAGGCTCCGAAAGGTCGCCGCCGGGCGGCGAAACCGCGCCGATAGCCGTCAGCGTGCCAATGCGCTCGTCGGACCCGACGCAGGTGACAACGCCCGCGCGCTCATAAAACTGCGCCAGACGCGATGTCAGATATGCCGGGTAGCCTTCCTCGCCGGGCATTTCCTCAAGACGGCCCGACATCTCGCGCAGCGCCTCTGCCCAGCGCGAGGTCGAGTCGCCAATAACTGCGACCGAGTAACCCATATCTCGGTAATATTCGGCTATTGTAATGCCTGTATATATTGAGGCTTCTCGCGCCGCAACAGGCATGTCGGACGTATTGGCGATTAGCACCGTTCGCTTCATCAGCGAATGGCCGGATTTCGGGTCTTGTAGACGCGGAAATTCGGTCAGAACGTCGGTCATCTCGTTGCCGCGTTCCCCACAGCCTATATAAACAACAATGTCAACGTCCGACCACTTTGCAAGCTGATGCTGAACGACAGTTTTACCGCTACCGAACGGGCCGGGAATACATGCTGTGCCGCCTTTTGCTATCGGAAACAGCGAGTCGATAGTGCGCTGTCCAGTTATCATCAGCTCGGACGGTGCATGTTTTCTTACATACGGTCGTGCGCGGCGTACCGGCCATTTTTGCATCAGCGAAAGGCTGCGCTCGCCGCTTTCTGTTTCGAGCGTGCAGACCGTGTCGGTGACCTTGTAGTCGCCGCTTTCTATGTGTTTGACGGTGCCGCCTTCACCGGGCGGTACCATGATTTTGTGCAGCACAACCTCTGTTTCGCGTACGGTGCCGATGATATCGCCCGGCACCACGGTGTCGCCCGGCTTGACGCAGGCCTCGAAATGCCATACGGTTTCTCTGTCAAGTGCCGGCTCGTCAAGTCCTCGCGTGATGTTCGGGCCCGCTATTTCGCGCAGCTTGACAAGCGGACGCTGAATCCCGTCGTATATATTTGTAATAAGGCCCGGTCCAAGCTCGACGGAAAGCGGCGCGCCGGTTGAGACGACAATATCGCCCCGTCCCAATCCTGCGGTTTCCTCGTAAACCTGTATGGACGCGCGGTCGCCGTGCATTTCAATTATTTCTCCTATCAGCTTCTTATCGCCGACACGCACGACGTCGAACATGTTTGCTTCGCGCATGCCTTCCGCGATTACAAGCGGTCCGGACACCTTTATAATTTTGCCTTTAGCCATGCATCAGTTACTCTCCTTGAACAGTATGTCCGCGCCAATCGCGCGCTCGACGGATTTTTTAATGCTCGTCATGCCAAGACCTTCGCTTCCCGCTTTGCTCGGAATAACTATGACCGCCGGTAGCGGCGTACTGCGGTAGCGGGCAATCTCGTCGGGGATAAGTTTTGCTGCGGGCTCTGTGATAAAAATAACGGCGTATTCATCACGCGCAGCGCTGCGAAGCGCGGAGGCAGCAGCCGCCGCGTCGTCGGCAACAAACACGGTAAAACCCACCGCCATAAATCCGAGCACGCTGTCTTTGTCGCCTATCACACCGATTTTATACATAACTTGACCGCAGCCTTTCTTTTATGGTTTCTGCCCGCAAGCCCGACAGCTTGCCGGCTGCTACTATCCGCAGGTTGCGAACTTCATACTCGCGCGCGACAATATATGCTCCAAGCGGCTCGGGGCCATAGAGAACGTTTTTTGCCGACTTTACAATGTCGAGATAAAAGTCGTCGCATTGCTTTTCAACAAAAGTGAGCGAAGGTCTGTGTCGAGCGGATAAAAGCATGTCGGCGAGCGGAGCATAGGGCGTGTGGCGCAATCGCATAATAAGCTCCTCTTCGCGCTGCTCGGCGGCATCTGTCTCGGTATCGAATGCCGGCGCAAAGAAGTTTTCGTCCAGCTTTGACTTCTCCAGCGACATGCGATTGAAAAATCCGAAATTGATATGCGCGCCCTTCATGCGCAGCATACGGATTGCCGTAAGCAAATTGGTTATATCCACTTTTGTTTCGGCAAGCCGGAAGAAAAACTCGCAGCCATACGTTTTCGCTAAATCCATCATATCGGCATAGCAGGCTCTGTCCAGCGTGACGTCGATAAGCTGCGGGTCGCCGGTTTTTGAGAAAAGTTCCGCAGCCTCGCCCAGAGCCGCTGCCATGTGCGGCGGCAGCAGCCTTTGCGCTGCCAATTCTTCGCGCTGGGACGCGACAGCCACAGCAGCCGCCGTGTCGACCGACCCGAACGGGAAAAGCAGCTTGTCCGGCTCGGTACCTCTCAACGAAGATTTGAGCGCGGATTTAAGATTGTGACAGTCGTACGGATAGCGGAAAAAGTCAAAGAGTTTCGGCTGCGGGGCGATTTGCGTTATAATCGAAAACACATCGGACAGTATATCTGTCAGCGCAACTTCAAGATCATCGAGTACCGCGGCCTCCGACACAGTCTCGTCGCCCTCGACCGGCTTTATCTGTGTGTGAATACCGTATTCCTCCAACGCCCGAAAAAACTCGGCGGCAGATTTAAGCTCCGCAAGTCGCGCGCAGTGATCGCCGCCGACAATGCCGGTTTCGAGCGCACGTGCCCTGGCGCAGGCGTAAATATAATCTTCCGGGTTGTATTTCTTTTTCATGTTTATTCCGTTTGTTCAAACAGGTTGCGATATATTTCGCTCTCGAGCGATGCGCGGCAGCCGGCAACCAGCGCAGAAAGAGAGCAGTTGTACTCGATGTTGCCGCAGCGCAGGATAAATCCGCCATCAATATTGACAGGTGTACTTGAAACAGCCACAGATTTGCCGGTGTCGGCAATACGCGATGCGGCTTCTGCTGTGGCTTTCTCGGCGACGGAGGAGCTTTCGCCGGCAAGGTCGCGGGCGCAAAACAGGACCGTATATTCATTTTCGGCCAAAAGCTCGCCTTGCCTATAGTACTCTGCATTGGTTTTCTCGGAGGCTGCCGCGGAAGAGATTACTTTACATAAGAGTGAGGCAAGAAAATCGACATACACATCTGTCCCGGACTCGGCAAGTCCAACCAGCCTCTCTTTTGCCTGCTCGAAAACCTTGTCGAGCAGCGCTGTTTTAGCGTCAAGCACTACATCGCGTGACAGTGATTTGGCGACCGCTTCGGCACGTTCAATGATAGCCTTTTCCTCTTTTTCGGCGCGAGCTGCATATTCGCTTTTTATGCTGTCGATTTTGATTTGCGCCTCACGGTTAACTTCGGCTATTTCGGCCTGTGCCGACTCAAGCAGCCCGCGCGCAAACTCCTCTGCATCGGACAAAATGCGCCCTGTAAGCTTATCAAGGTTTACCATCGTTTACACTTTAAAGAATATGATGAGCAGCAGCGATATAAGCAGCGCAAGAATAGCATAGGTTTCAACCAGCGCCGCATTGGTTATGGCTTTAACGACCTCGGTCTTCTGCTTGGAAAGCATCTGAACGCCAGCCACGCCCGCTTTTGCCTGGTGATATGCGGAAATAAGCCCGACTATGGCAATCGGCAGCGAGGCAACAAGCAGATACGTGCCTTGAGCGACGGTGAGATCCACCGGTGTTCCGAGGAGGCCGATTTTGACCATAATAAGGAATGCGGTTATAAGTCCGTAGATTCCCTGCGTGCCGGGGAGCGCCACAAGCAGCAGCACCCTGCCAAAAAGGCTTGGGTCTTCAGAAAGCAGGCCGTCTGCCGCCTGCGCGACCATGCCGACGGCTTTTGCCGAGCCGATGCCTGCAAGCGTGGCGGCAAGGAATGCGCCGAGCACCGCAAGGTTTTGGCCGGTGAGAAAAGTGCTGAGCAGATAGCTGAATGTCATCGAATAAGCGGTGTTGTCCATTTCAATCGTTTCCTTTCAATGGGCAAATTTTTATATATTTACTCTGTTATTTCGGAATATTCAAGTTCGGGTGCAAGAGGGTTAAAGGGCCTGCCCCCGTCTTCGTAGAATTTGCCGAAAAACTCTATATACTGAAGTCGGCTTGTATGCACAAACGAACCGAGCAGGTTGATTGCAATGTTTACAAGGTTAGCTGCAACAAGTATGACTGCCATCAATATATAGCCAACAATGCTCGGCCCGAACAAGGTCGAGATTATATTTATAACGCTTGCGATAACCGCAGATGCCATGCCCAGCGCCATGATGCGCGAGTAAGACAAAAGGTCTGCCACGAAGTTGACGATATCGTACAGGCTCAACACGCCTTTACCCAGTCTCACAATCGGATTTTTAGCATCCCGACCTTGCGAGACGACAAGCATCAGCACGCCCACGCCCGCGACGGCAAATCCCGCTGTCGGGTTTAAAAAGTACAGCCCAATTCCGGCATATACCAAATACCAGCTACCCACGTCGAATATGGCTGCAAACGGGTGGCCGGTTACCCAGAGCACATAAAACTTTATCCCCATGCCGAAAAGCAGGTGAACAAGTCCAACCGCAAGCGACACGACAAGGAATTTCGCCGGGTCAGCCATAGGGTCAAACCACAGTGCGGGCGACTCGATTGTTTTGCCAAGCATATTTTGAGCAAATACAACGGGAAAATCGCCCAAATAACCGCCGAACAGCACGCCGGCAATCATGCAGGAAACGCCACAAATGGCAAACAGCTTTACTATCCGCTTCATGTCGTTTCCGAGATGGAAAAACCGTATCGCAATCAGCCCTCCCACGGTGAGAAGCAAGCCGTAAACAAAGTCGGCAAGCATCAGCCCGAATATCACAAAGTAGAATACGCTCATGATAAATGTCGGGTCGAATGTACCGTATGCGGGCAGCGAATACATGCCGATGACCGATTCGAAAGGTGAAAACGGCTTTTTATTTATAAGCAGCGTCGGCGGCTCGTCGTCCGGGCCGGGGTCGGCAAGCAGATAGGCACAGTCGAACTTTTCAAGCTCTGTCGTTACCTTTTCGACCGCACGTTCGGGGACCCAGCCGGAGAGAATGACGGTTTCTTTTGTGTGCGTATATTTTCGCTCCGCCTCGGCGCGCACTGCTTTGCAGCGCAAAATGTCGCAGGCGCGTCTCATCTCGGGAATCTCGGCTGCAAGCTCCTCGAGCCTGTCCGTCGTGCCTTTTATTTCGTCGCCTATGCGGATTTGCTCGTGCTGTAGCCTTTCAATTGCCTCACCCGCAGTGCCGGTGAAAGTCGAAAGCTCAAGCCTGACAAACCCGTTTTGCGATAGCAGCGCAAGCATGTCCGCCTCGTCATCTTTATGCACTATTACAGCTACATATTGCGCGCTGTCGCCTTTTGCGGCAAGCTCGAAGTAAAACCCGCTGATTTGCTGCTCGATGCGGGCACAGACGGCGTCTGTATCCACATTGACCGGGAAAGTGCCGCAAATGACACTTGTTTGCTTTGTGCCGTCGGCATGCAGCGGAAGGTCGTATGCCCTCCACGGCTCGAGCATATCTATGTCCGATTTGATTTTAGCCGTGTCGGCTTTCAACTTTTCAAGCCGTACAAACAGCCCGTCAGCCTCTTCGGCTGCTTTGATTGCTCGCTCGAAACGCTCGTCCGTCACCGCCAGCTCCGCAAATGTTATTTTTTGCGGCGGTGCAAACAGCCCCTCTTTTTCGGTTCGGTAGGGCAACAGCTTTTTTATTGTATTTTCAAGTTTTAGAACGCTAAGTCTGGCTTCCTCGGCTTCGGTAGATGCCGGTCTTTCGGCTTTCGGTTCAGCGTCGGGGTCGACATAAGGCGCCTCTTCAATCTCGACGCACGATAGCCGCTCCAAAATTTGTGTCAGACGTCTTTTGTCGTCTTTTGCCACCGCGGCGGTGAGTTTTTTCATTTTACTGACTGCCATGTTCCGCCGCCTCCTTCACAGCAATGTATAAATATAACATACACAACTTCAGCTCATTATAGCCGCAAGTATTTTATCCACACAGGCAGGTATATTTTTCTTTGCATTTTCCACGATGGCCTGTGCATGCTTCTGTGCGGCTTTTTTGGCTGCATCGGTAATGTCGGCTGCGCGGGTTTTTGCGGCTTCGATACGCTCTTTATACTGCTCTGCGGCCTGATGTTCGGCAGCCTCGATTTGCTTTTCCGCGTCGGCCGAAGCCTGGGCCACAAGCTCGCGCATTTTTACCGCAGCGTCCGCTTTGATCTGTGCGGCTTTTTCTTCCGCATCCTTTATTTTCTCAAGTGCTTCTTTTGCCATCGGCTATTACTCCAACGTAAATACTACCGGAACATTATAGCATAATTAGCTATGATTTTCAAGCAATTTATAAAATTATGGTATAATATACAGCTATCTTACAATATATCCAACATTTATTTGTCACTTTTAAAATCTACAAATGAGCCAATATCAGGAAGTGTGTGCGGCGCACTCGTCGCCTGCGCCATTCTCAAGCTGGCTCAAATCGTATGCGGCTGTTGAAAGGAATTTTTTGTATTGTGAACGGCGGACATTTTGTCCCGCCTCGCGAGTAAATGTGTTTTTATGCATGTAAAGCATGCCGCCGGATATTGTATAGTCGCTTGTGCCGCCGTTTTCTTTTTTCAGTTTGCGATATGCTCCGGTTACAGCAGAAAGCGGCAGCAGCACGCCTGCCTTGCAGTCCCAGTTAAAGCAAAACCTGCGTATATATACAAGCGAGCTTTCCGATTTGCGCGCCACGTCGAGCGAAAAGCTTATGATACTGTCGTCACACCTGTAAATATGATTTGTGACCGTCACAATTTCCCCTTGTTTGCCCGATTTAGCCGCTGATTCAACAAAGTTTTCCACAGCCCTGTTGAGGTTTTCGTGCAAAGGCATGCGAGACCTGCGGATTTTCGGCGTTTTTCCGCGTTTTTTTTCCCCGCTTTCGGCGGGGGGATTTGCAGTCTCGTATTCGTCGGGCGAAAATACAGGATACTCGGCATAAAAAGTTGCGCCTGCGCCCTCTTCCGGTCTGCGCTTTACTTTTTTTATCGAAACTTTCATACGGCCGCCTCTGGATTTATCATTTTTTGATATTGCACTTTTTTAAAGTATATGTTATAATAGCATGCTGTATTATTGTTTTCTTATATTCTGAAATTTTTGATGAGGAGACGACGCGTATGCCAATAAAAATTCCATCTGCCCTGCCTGCCCGTGAAATCCTTGAAAACGAAAATATATTCGTGATGGACGAGTATCGGGCATTGCATCAGGACATCAGGCCGATGCGCATCGCGATCCTCAATCTTATGCCCACAAAGATAACGACCGAAACGCAGCTGATTCGCCTGCTCTCAAACACAATGCTCCAAGTCGAGCTGACACTGCTTTATACCGCTTCGCACACGCCCAAACATACCCCCGCCGAACATCTCGATACCTTCTACAAAAAGTTCGAGGATGTTAAAAACGAGAAGTTCGACGGGCTTATTATAACCGGCGCTCCGGTTGAAAACCTTCCGTTTGAGGAAGTGGATTATTGGGACGAGTTGTGCCAGGTAATGGAGTGGTCGCGAAGCCACGTCTTTTCCACGATGCATATCTGCTGGGCTGCGCAGGCGGGCCTGTACTACCATTACGGGATTCCGAAATATCCGCTGCCCGCAAAGCAGTTTGGAGTTTTTCTGCACAGAGTAACGGCGCCGCGTCACCCCATCGTGCGTGGTTTCGATGATGAGTTCTGGGCGCCTCACTCGCGCCATACCGAGGTGAGGTCAAAGGATGTTTATGCCGTGCCGGAGCTTGAAATTCTCGCCGAATCGGATGAGGCGGGTGTTTATATAATCGCGGCGAAAAACTGCCGCAGCCTGTTTATAACGGGACATTCAGAGTATGACGCAGAAACACTCGCAGGGGAATATTATCGCGATTTAAACAAGGGTCTGCCTATCCATGTACCCTGCAACTATTTCCCCGACGACGACCCCACAAAGCCCCCGCGCAACATCTGGCGCGGACATGCCAATCTGCTTTTTTCAAATTGGCTTAACTACTATGTCTATCAGAACACACCGTACAACATAGACGAGATAACTGACGCGCAATGATATGCCGCATACCGGTTTTATTTTCGGAGGATTAACTTAATGTCACGAAAGTCGCGCATACGCAACTTCTGTATAATAGCGCATATAGATCACGGCAAGTCCACGCTTGCCGACCGAATTCTCGAGCAGACCAGAGCCGTTTCCAGCCGCGAAATGGAACAGCAGCTGCTGGACAACATGGATATTGAGCGCGAACGGGGCATTACGATAAAGGCGCGCGCAGTCAATCTTGCTTACGATGCGGAAGACGGCGAGACATACACTTTCAACCTTATAGATACTCCCGGCCACGTCGATTTCAGCTAC
>DGDL01000023.1 GCA_002385415.1 Clostridiales bacterium UBA3953 | reverse complement strand
CCAAAGAACAATCGACTCAGCTATTCAAGCCTTTCTGGCTGAAAACCCCAACGATACTCCTACAATAGAAAAACTTGTACCTAAATATCTTGCTGCAAATCCTNATTCTAATAATTCTGATACAAAGCCCCCCTTTAACGAAAAATATNAAGTGGGAAATAATGGNACACAAGATGCGCCTAACTGGGTTTGCGTTGTTGATTGGACGGGCTCGGATATTGAAGGTGATGTTGAGACACAGAGAAAAGCTACTTTGCATCCTGCATCTGAAACATCTTAAGAATAAGAAGGTTGACTCTCAACTGCTCAAATACTTTAATTACAATAAGTCGAGAAAGGCGAGGTTTGCCCTCGCCTTTATTTAATAAACCCAGGGCAAGACCACCATACAACCTCACATGCACGGGAGACTCATTTTGGAAACGCTTTTGTGGCTTTACATATACTTTGTCATATTCGTAGTCGGACTTTGCGTCGGCAGCTTTATGAACGTGCAGATTTACCGGCTGCCACGCGGAATCGGCACGGTAAAGGGCCGCTCGTTTTGCCCCGACTGCGGGCACACGCTGCACGCCCGCGACCTTGTCCCGCTGTTCAGCTACATATTCCTCGGCGGGCGCTGCCGATACTGCCGGGCGCCCATCTCGCCCAGATATGCCGCCGTCGAGCTGCTCAACGCACTGCTGTGGGTGGCGTATGCGTATAAGTTTATGCTGCACCCGCTCACCATGGTCGCACACTTTGTTTTCGGCTCGTCGCTTTTATGCATAATCTTTATCGACGCCGCGCACATGCTGATTTTCGACCGGTTTAATGTCGCCATCGCCCTCTCGGGCGTCATGATAGCGGTGGACAAGTTTTTATGCGGCAATGCCGGGCATCACCATCATCACCACCACCTGTTCCCGCAGGATGTGACAATTGTCGACCGGCTCATCGGCGCTCTCTGTGTCAGCGGGCTGTTTTTGCTCATCGCGATAGTCTCGCGCGGCAAGTGGATGGGCGGCGGCGATATAAAGCTGACGGCGGCGGCTGGACTTGTGCTCGGCTGGAAAAACATGCTCGGCGTGCTTTTTATCGCCTCTGTCGCCGGCACAATAGGCTCGCTTATAATAATGGGAGCGCAAAATGCGCGCGCGGCGCGCAGCCCCGTATCACAGAGCAGTGCGGAAACGGCGGCAGGGCATCCCCCCGGCGACAAACTCGACCAAGCGGCGGCAAATAACCCCGGCCATGATGCTGCGGCGGACACAGGCGGCGAGGACGGAGAGCCGGCCGGGCATGTCGTGCCGTTTGGCCCCTATCTTGCCGGTGCGATGATTTTAATGTCGTTTTTTGGCACCGAGATTATAGATTTTTACCTAAAACTGTGCGGTTTTTAGCCTGCGGGCGGCAAGCAATCAATCGCTGTGAACAAAAATATAAGGAAATTCAACTTTCCTCTTGACAAATCGGCTCGACGGTGGTATAATATACAGCGTTGAGCCGAGCGAGAGTGGCGGAACTGGCAGACGCGCACGTTTGAGGGGCGTGTGGATAACACCGTACGGGTTCAAGTCCCGTCTCTCGCACCACAAAGGTGGAATGCTTACTTAAAGCATTCCACCTTTTGTTATTTTCATTTAATAAGCCTATAAAATGCCTGTCAAGTCAGGTAAATTGCTCTTTCGCAACGACGCATTCTACAAACGCCAAAGAACAACTTTTCTCTAAAATGCGAAACGAAAATGCGAAATGAAAAAGCAGGAGTTTTCCCCCTGCTTTTTTTGCTGTAAAAACGCGCATGCTAAGTTTTGCTTGAAATAACGTGCCGGCTGCGGTATAATGGGATAACATAAAAACGGCGGGGTGAAAGGCTCCGCCCCCAATGCAAAGCAGAAATAAGGAGTAAAAGCCATGAAAACAATACAACTCGGAAAGTCCGGGCTGTCAGTGCCGGTCATCGCGGTGGGCTGCATGCGCATGAGCGGGCTGTCCACAGCCGACGCCGAACGTTTTGTGCAGACCGCGCTCGAGCTGGGCGCAAACTTTTTCGACCATGCCGACATTTACGGCGGCGGCAGATGCGAGGAAATTTTTGCCGACGCCGTCAACATGTCCCCCTCGGTCCGGGAAAAGCTGATAATCCAGTCCAAATGCGGAATCCGCCGCGGCATGTACGATTTCTCGAAAGAGCACATCCTCTCGTCGGTCGACGGCATCCTCAAGCGCCTGCGCACCGAGTATCTCGACGTGCTGCTGCTCCACCGTCCCGACGCGCTCTGTGAGCCAGAGGAAGTGGCAGAAGCGTTTGACATCCTCCACAGCTCGGGCAAAGTGCGCCACTTCGGCGTGTCAAACCACAACCCGGGCCAGATTATGCTGTTGCAGAAGTATGTAAAGCAGCCGATTGTCGCAAACCAGCTCCAGCTCAGCCTGACAAACGCCACCATGATAACCTCGGGCCTGCACGTTAATATGCTGGACGAATTCGCGGTCGACCGTGACGGCGGCGTGCTGAACTTCTGCCGGCTGAATGATATAACCATTCAGCCGTGGTCGCCGTTCCAATACGGCTTTTTCGGCGGCGTATTTTTGGGCAGCGACAAATACCCCAAGCTCAACGAGAAAATCGACGAGCTGGCAGCCAAATACGGCGTTTCGAATACCACGATAGCCATGGCATGGCTGCTCCGCCATCCCGCAAAATTCCAGCCGGTGACCGGCACGATGAACCCCCAGCGCCTGCGCGACTGCGTAAAAGCCGCGGAAATTACGCTCACGCGCGAGGAGTGGTATTCGCTGCTGCTTGCCGCCGGCAATAACTTGCCGTAAACCTATAGTATACTGAAAACGTGCCGTTTCGTACGGCACGTTTTTTATTATGCCTTGTATTGACAATTAATGAAAGTATTGTATAATGTTATTACATAATGGAAAATAGTGGCGGGGTGATGCTATGGTGTTAAAACGTATAGCGGCAACAATGCTTTGCGTAATTATAGCAGTCTCGGCAGCCTCATGCGCGGAGAAGGCATCCGACAGCCCACAGGATATGACTTTTGCCGTAACCGAGCCCGAAACGACCGGATATCTTGAAACTCTGCCAAACGACACATACGGCGGATATACGTTCCGCGTGATAGCCCAGCACTTCAGCGAGCGCCCCAACTTCCCGGAGGAAACCGAAACGGGCGAGGTCCTCAACGACGCGCTTTACAGACGCAACAAAATGGTTGAGGAAATGCTCGGCATAACATTTGAAAACATCGCCTTTGAAGACAGGGGACAGGTCAAAAATAAGGTTATGACAACGGTAAACGCGCATGAAGATGCGTATGACCTTTGCATAACCTCGCTTGCCGACGGTATAAATGCGCTTGCGCCCGGAGGATTTCTATTAGACCTCAACTCGATGCAGCACCTTTCGCTCGACAATGAATGGTGGTGCGCCTCCATTACCGAAAACATGCAGTTTAGCGGCAAACTTTACTTCAACTCGGGCGCATTATCGCCGTTTTTCTACTATACGCCCACCGGAATGGCATATAACATCCGCTTAGCAGACGATTTGGGTATTACCGGAATAGAGGATGCAGTACTTGATGGTACATGGACCGCGGATAAACTGCTCGAGCTTACAAAGGACGTGACAGCCGACCTTGACGGCAACGGCAAGCTGGACGATGCCGACCGCTGGGCGCTCGGTCACGACGGGGGTGCGGCAGGGCATGCCATTTTTATCGGATTCGGCGGCAAGATGACCGGTATCGACGAAAGCGGCAACCACATACTGACGATGGACACCGAGGAGACAGTGACGCTTGTTGAAAAGGCCGCCTCGATACTCGGGGACACCTCACTTGCATATTCGGGCAGCTCAGGCAGCGAGCTTTCGGTATTTCAAAAGGGCAACATGCTGTTTCTCGTAACAGCAATGAATAATGTTATTGCCGGCTATTACGGCATACCCAGCTTCAGACAGCTTGACGACGATTACGGTTTGATTCCTCCTCCAAAGCTAAGCGAGTTGCAGAAAGACTACTTTTGCTTTTTCAACCCCTGGGGCCCGTCGGGAATATGCGTGCCTGTCACCGTAACCGACACCGGCAGAACCTCGCATGTGATGGAAACCATGGCTTATCTGTCCTATCGTGATGTCAACCCCGTTATTTACGACGTGCTTTTGAAAGAGAAGATCGCGCGCAACGAAAATGCGCGTCTGATGATAGACTTGATCTACTCGTCGGCTACTTATGACCTAAACAGCATCTTCAATTTCGGCGACAGTGCCAACATGCTGCGCAGCTGCGCAGCGGGCGTCCAGAAAAATTACGTTTCAAGCTATGCCAAAATCAAAAAGTCGGCCGAAACTGCCATGGCTAAGATGCTTGAGATGGCAACTGGCACATAACACAAGAAACCGAATAGCGCATGCTATCCGGTTTTTTGTTTATTCAGTTCGAGGTTGCAGCAGCCTGAACTTGTTGCGCTCGAACTCCAAAATACCCTCATCGCGCATGCGCCCCAGCTCGGCAGACATCGCGCTGCGGTCCACCGACAGATAGTCGGCAAGCTGCTGCCGGTTGAAGGGTATCTCAAACGACGGGCTGCCCGCCCGCCTCGACTGCTCCGAAAGATAAGAAAGCAATTTTTCGCGTGTGGTACGCTGGGACATGTGGTCGAGTTTGCGCGTCAGCTCGCGGTTGCGATTGGCAAGTATGCTGATAAAGTTTCGGACAAGCCTGTTGTGATAACTGCAGGTGTTGGAGCAAATGTTGAGGATTTTGTTGATGTCCGCTATCAAGATTACGGTGTCTTTGCCGGCGACGGCGTCTACCTCAAGCGGTTTGCCGATGCAGGCATAAGTCTCGCCAAACATGTGCCCCTCGGATATTTCGGTGAGGATGCTGCGGTTGCCCCAAAAGTCATCCTTTATCATATATACAATGCCTTCGAGCACAATGGCGACGGTGGATATAATCTCGCCGGCGCGGAATATAAACTCGCCTTTCTTATACTTGCGCTCGGAGGCCGAAAGGCAGGCAAGCATCGCCGAGATTTCGCTTTCGGTTATGCCCGCGAAAAGCGAACCTCTGTCAAGCAATTTTAAATATTTTTTCATAAAAATTCTCCCTTGAGTTGTAAATACAACGGAAATGTTGTGTTTATTATATTATAATATAGCCAGGAAGTCAAGGGAGGAAACAGAATTGACGAAAAAAAGGATTAAGATAGATGAAGAACTTTGTGTGGGATGCGGTCTTTGCGTCGATGCCTGCCAAGAGAGTGTGATAGAGCTTGTCGACGGCAAGGCAAAAGTAATGCGCGAGGACTACTGCGACGGACTGGGCAATTGCCTGCCGGTCTGCCCGGTCGGCGCCATCTCGTTTGAGGAGACAGAGCTTGAAGACACAGCACCCGCCCCGGAAAATGATACGGCAGCTCAGGACAAAGCTAAGCAGGCTGAAGGCGCGCTGCCTTGCGGCTGTCCGGGAACGCACTTGCGTAAAATAGAGCGCCGCAGCCGCGAAAGCGACGCCCCTGCCGCGGCCGAGATGCCAAGCATGCTGTCCCAGTGGCCCATCCAGATAAAGCTCGTGCCGGTCAACGCGCCATATTTTGACGGTGCCAACCTGCTTGTAGCGGCAGACTGCACGGCTTTTGCATACGGCGATTTCCACCGCAAGTTTATCAGACGCCATGTAACGCTTATCGGATGCCCAAAACTCGACGACGTCGATTACACCGAAAAGCTGACCGAAATTATTTCGCGCAACAACATAAAGAGCGTGACGGTAGTGCGCATGGAGGTGCCTTGCTGCGGCGGTATTGAGCACGCGGTAAAGCGTGCGCTGGCGGCCAGCGGCAAACTGATACCATGGCAGATAGTAACAATATCCACCGACGGTGAGATACTCGAATAAATAAATTTGATGGAGGCAGATATGAAAGCTAAAAAGTATGTTTGCATCCCCTGCGGCTGGATTTATGACCCCGAGGTGGGCGATCCGGACGGAGGAATCGAGCCGGGAACCCCGTTTGAAGAAATACCGGACGACTGGCAGTGTCCGGTCTGCTATGTCGGAAAAGATTCATTTGAACCGATTGATGAAAAATAATAAAAACTAAACTCGAAAAAGGAGTAAAATTGCAATGGGAATGTTTTGCTATCAGTGTCAGGAAACTGTCGGAGGGCGCGGCTGCACAGTCCGCGGCGTCTGCGGTAAGACCGAAGATGTATCGGCGCTCCAGGACCTTATACTTTATATCCTTAAAGGCGTCGGCTACATAGTCAAAGAAGGCAATCTCGATGTTAATGAGCTTGGTGAAATCAACTACGAGCTTCTCAACGGCCTTTTCATGACTATAACAAACGCCAACTTTGACGGCGACGCGCTCGAGGCGCAGATTTACAAGCTGCTCGACCTGCGCGACGACCTGCTTGCCCGCACAAACATCGAAAATCCGCACGATGCCGCGGTGTTTACCGTCAGGTCGCTTGACGAGATGCTCGCGAAAGCCGAGACGGTCGGCGTGCTTGCTACCGAGGACGAGGACATCCGCTCGCTCCGCTCGCTTGTAACGCTCGGACTTAAAGGAATGGCGGCATACACCGAGCATGCCGAGAACATCGGAAAAAGAAACCTCGAAATCCAGGCGTTTATGTACCGCGCGCTTGCCGACACTCTCGACGACAGCCTCACCGCCGACGAGCTGACCGCGCTCGTGCTGGAAACCGGCAAGATGGGCGTCGCCGCGATGGCTTTGCTGCACGAAGCCAATACCGGTCGCTATGGCAAGCCCGAGATGACAAACGTCGACATCGGCGTGCGCGGCAATCCGGCAATCCTTATCTCCGGTCACGACCTGACCGACCTCGAGCAGCTGCTCGAGCAGACTGCCGGCACAGGCGTCGACGTTTACACCCACAGCGAGATGCTGCCCGCACACTATTACCCCGCGTTCAAAAAGTATCCGCATTTTGCGGGCAACTACGGCAACGCATGGTGGAAGCAGACAACGGAGTTTGAAAGCTTCAATGGCCCGATACTCTTCACGACCAACTGCATCGTCCCGCCGCGCAAAGAGGAAATCAGAAACCGTATATTTACCACCGGCTCCACCGGTTATCCCGGCTGCACGCACATCGAACCGGACGAAAACGGCAAAAAAGACTTTTCGCCCGTCATAGAGCTTGCAAAGCGCCTGCCCCCGCCCACTCCAATCGAGAGCGGAACCATCGTCGGCGGATTTGCATACGACCAAGTCATGGCGCTCGCCGACAAAGTTGTGGACGCGGTGAAATCCGGCGCGATAAAGAAGTTCTTTGTCATGGCAGGCTGCGACGGCCGCTCCAAACAGCGCGAGTATTATACCGAGTTTGCGCGCAATCTGCCTTCCGACACGGTTATACTCACCGCAGGCTGCGCAAAGTACCGCTATAACAAGCTTGACCTCGGCGACATCGGCGGTATCCCGCGCGTGCTTGATGCCGGACAGTGCAACGACTCCTATTCGCTTGCGCTCATAGCGCTCAAACTGAAGGAAGTCTTTGGTCTCGAGGATGTAAACGACCTTCCCATCGCGTTCAATATCGCATGGTATGAACAGAAGGCGGTCATAGTTTTGCTTGCTCTCCTTTATCTGGGCTTCAAGAACATTCACCTTGGCCCGACGCTCCCGGCATTCCTTTCGCCGAATGTCGCAAAGGTTCTCGTCGAGAACTTCGGCATAGGCGGCATAACCGACGTCGAATCGGACATTGCAATGTTCATGGGGGCATAAAAACACAACTACTCTGCCGTCGATGCGGGCGCCCGCCTGCATTGACGGCTGTTTTTATGTCAATATCAACGAAACGCGGCGCCGGTATTTGTTGAAGGTTACAGTTGTCCCGGCACCAAAGCGATGATATAATGTTGTAAATTATAACATAAAAGAGGGAAAGACATGCATCTGAAACAAAATTGCAAGTATGCGCTTGTCGTGCCCACCAGTATGGGCGTGAGGCTGACGCCGGCGGGCGGACAGCCTTTCGGCGCCGTCGGCGGAGAGGCGCTTTTCATACATGCGACCAGCGCCGAATCAAACGTCGCAAGCATCGCCGCTTATCTCGGCATGCCGGCACATGTTCTGACGGCATTTGTCAAGGGCAGCCCCGTCGCCGCGTTTATAAAGCGCGATTTGCGCGCGCGCGGACTTACGTTTGAAGGGCCGGAAATCGACCAGGGCGGGCCGTGGGGCTATCGCCACCAGTTCAATCTTGCCGACTCGGGCTTCGGCGCGCGCGGCCCCCGCGTCCATAACGACAGGGCGGGCGAGGTCGGACGCATAATGAATCCGTCCATGTTCGACCTTGACAGGCTGTTTGACCGGGACGGAGTCGGAATCGTCCACATGTCGGGGCTATTTGCCGCGCTTTCGCCGAGCACGGGCGAGCTGTGCCTTGAGATTGCGCGCCGCGCAAAAGCCGCAGGCACCGCTGTCAGCTTTGACGTCAACCATCGCGCCTCGTTTTGGAAGGACAGGGAAGAGGAGCTGCGCAAAACCTTCACGGCTATAGCGTCGGAGGCCGACATACTTATCGGCAACGAGGAAGATTTCCAGCTTGCGTTCGGTATCAGCGGGCCGGAAGCGGGCGGACGCAACATAGAGGAAAAACTTTCGGCTTTTGCAGCGATGACAGGCGCGATAAAAGACGCCTTCCCGAAAGCCGAGGTAATCGCCACAACATTGCGCGAGGTCATCGACGTCGGCACCCACCTTTGGGGCGCGGTGCTGCGCGACTTTGGCAAAGGAGAGCTTTATAAAGTCGAGCCTCGCCGTATCTCTGTGCTTGACCGCATTGGCGGAGGCGACGGTTTCGTCGGCGGGCTGCTATACGGTCTGCTCCGCGGCTGGGAAAGCGAGCGCGCGCTGCAGTTTGCATGGGCAACCGGCGCGATGGCCACGACTTTCTACACAGACTATGCACAGCCCTCCGACGAGGAGCAGGTCTGGGGCATCTGGGAAGGCAACGCAAGGGTGAAAAGATAATATCAAAGCCGGAGAGCTTATGGCAGTCTCCGGCTTTTTGCTTTTATTGTGCATGCGCAGTGATAAATCTCTTTGCAATTAACAAAGTTGCAAAAATTTCAAGTTTACAATTGTAATATATTGACAAATAATTTACTATGGAGTATAATTAATCAGGCTTGGGAATAAATTTCCACGGCCGGGCGAGATTGGCCAAAACGCATAAAACGTCACAAAATATTATAACCGGAGGTTCGCATGAAAAAGAAAATACTGGCTGTTTCAATGACAATTGCATTGGCTTTTTCCCTTGTGCTCGGGATTTCCGCACAGGAAAATTACAGTATCCCCATGGCGGCAACTCCTCCGACAATTGATGGTGACATCGGTGCCGACGAATGGAACAATGCACTGACAGTTGACGTTTCAAGTGACAACCTCGGCTGGGTACTCCCTCAGATAGACGGAATGAGCATCGGCGCAGGCTCGTATGTAAAATTTATGTGGGATGCGGAATATCTTTACTGCGCGGCAAGCATTATTGACTCTACATACGGCGCACAGCCCGCATCGGGCGGGCCGCTGAACTCCGGCGACGGTGTCCAGCTTTGCTTCTACACCGACGAAGGGGCAACAAACGGCGACGGATTTACCAACATGTTTTGGGATTTCCTGCCGAGAACCGGTGAAGGCGACGCATCCACCGCCGAAAGCTATGAGCATTTCAATTTTGTTGCCACCACCGACCTGCCGATTAAATCAACGGTAAAAGACAACGGCGACTATACAATCGAGTGGGCAATTCCGTGGACATTGTTTGCGGAGGCTAACAGCAACGGCTACGATGTTCTCTATACCGGCACGGAAGGCACCGAGATTATCATGATGATAACTATAATGGACCATGACGGTGCCGGAACGCAGGCGCTCGGCTACTCCACCGACGAGTGGTGCGTGGCCGCCACGACCGACGTTTACACGCTGACTTCCGATTTGGCGGGTGTCGCTGCCGCCCCGGAGCCGGAGCCTGCGGCAGATGAAGTGCTGCAAAGTCAGCTGGATCCCATGTCCGAACTCGAGTCCGAGCTTGCAGCCGCAGCAGCTGACGCGGCTACGGTTGCACCGGCCACCGCGGACTTTTCGATTGCATTCGCCGCACTCGGAGCCGCTTCCGCGGCGCTTGCACTTGCCAAAAAGAAACGCAAATAAAGCATATCTCAAAGCGCTCGACGAATAGAAAACAACCGCCGTCTATTATACCTGTCTCTTATACACATCT
>DGDL01000103.1:4805-4904 GCA_002385415.1 Clostridiales bacterium UBA3953 | reverse complement strand
CCTTTGGAAAGTGCGAGATATGCAACAGCATGATATGGAGGTTCGTTTTCGCTGTCGCGTATTTGCAAAATGCGCGCCACTACGGTATCCGAAGTAATG
>DGDL01000103.1:0-4547 GCA_002385415.1 Clostridiales bacterium UBA3953 | reverse complement strand
GAAGTGCATCACTTCCGTCGATTGTGACAGTTTCGCTATTGATTTTTTCGTCGGTTACAAATACTCTCACGTTGCACTCATAAGTCGCGGCTGTCGCCTCTTTCGAGAGCAGCGCGGGTTATCATAAAATACTTCAGTATTATATATTATATTTTACTATTTGTCAAGAACAAAGCGGGGTTTTTTGTAAATTATACTGAATAATGCTTCCAGTTTACACAATGCGGGGAGGTAAAATTTGTGCAAGTTCATAATTGCACAGCCCGGCAATATTTCCGGGAAAAACTAACGAAAAAGAGAAAAGACCGCCCGCAGATAATGCCGCAATGTGTCTGTGGCGGCAGGTTTTCGCCTTTACTTTTTATCCGCCGGTTTTTCAAACAATATGGCAAGCCAATCGCCTTCGGATACGGCATCGACGGCGCACAGACCGCCCGCGTCAAGAGCGGATACAACGCGCTCTCTTTCGGTTTCGATGACGCCCGACACGGCAAGCAAGCCGCCGTCCGCCATATATTCCCCAACATTTCCGGCCATGCGTATGATTATATCGGCAACGATGTTTGCACAGATAAAATCATATTTTGTCTCGCGCTGCACCGCTGCAAGCAGGTCGCTTTGAAACACGCGTGCGTTTGAAACGCCGTTTGCCATGATGTTGTCGCGTGCCACGCGCACCGCAACGGGGTCAAGGTCGCATGCATCGACATGCGATGCACCGAGCAGTGACGCTGCGATGGCAAGTATGCCGCTGCCCGTGCCGACATCAAGCACGAGCGCGCCGGGCTTCATAAAGCGCTCCAGCAACCGGGCGCAGAGCCTTGTCGACTCGTGCGTGCCGGAGCCGAATGCCATGCCCGGGTCCATGCGAACGGTCAAGTCGCCCGGCTCGGGCCTGTACTCCTTGTCCCATGCGGGAACGACCGTCAGTCGCTCGCCTATTTTCAGGGGGCTGTAGTATTTTTTCCATGCGTCGGCCCATTCCGCCTCGCTGCGGCCGACCGCCTCGAGTTTAATTTCAAGCTTCTCGGTTTCGGCACGCTGACGTATAAAATCGGCTATCTCGCCAAAATTCTTTTCTGCCGGTATAAAAACGCTGACTGCCGCGGGCCTGTCCGGGCGTGTGAGCTCTTCGTCGATAAGCTCGCCGTAGCAGGAGTCGAGCTGCTCGACATCTCTCGGGTCTTCCACCATTATGCGGCTGTCAACCATTGTGAAAATGGCGCAAACGCGGTCAAGGTCGCGCACATCACATTCGGCGCGCAGCTGTGTCCAGTCTTGCATTTGATGTATCCTTAAGTTTTATTTTTTCCGTATTTTACAGAGGAGCGGCGGCAAAACAACCGCGGCCTCCGCTCAGTATCCTGACAGTATTATATATTATCGGGCACTTTCTCATACCCGGGCAGCCTTTATTATTGCTTGCCGAAAAATCTGTTGAAAAAGTTTGTTTTTTTGGAATTGTTTGCGGGACAACAGGTTTCCGCGAATTTGCGGAGCAGCTCTTTCTGTTGTTCCGTCAGCCCTTTCGGCACCTCGACATGCACGCTGAATATAAGGTCGCCGCGCCTTGTCGAGTTGACATGCTGGATTCCCTTCCCGCGCAATGTAAACCTTGTGCCGGTTTGAGTACCCTCGGGAATCGTATATTTTATCCGGCCTTCAAGCGTCGGGATGTCGATCTCGGCGCCGAGCGCCGCCTCGACAAAAGTAATCGGAACCTCGCAATATATATTATAGCCATCGCGTTCGAATATCGGATGCGGACGCACGGTGATAATAAGTATCAAATCCCCGGGCGAGCCGCCGTTGCGCCCGTCATTGCCCTGACCGGGCAGACCGACACGTTCGCCGTCGTCTATGCCGGCGGGTATTGTAACGCTCAGCTTCTTGTTGACCTTTACATAGCCTTTTCCGTTGCAGTTGCGGCAGGGGGTTTTGATTATCTTTCCTGTGCCGTGGCAGTTGTCACATGTACGCGATGTCTGAAACAGACCCAGAGCGGTGCGCTGGGTAAATTTCACTGTGCCGCTACCGCGGCAGGTCGGACATGTTTCCGGCGAGGTGCCTTTCGCCGCGCCGGTAGCGTCGCAATCGCCGCACCTTTCAATACGGCTGTAGGTGATTTCCTTCTTGCAGCCGAACGCCGCTTCCTCAAATGATATTGACAGTCGAAAATGTATATCTTCGCCGCGCTGCGGCGCGTTTCTGCGTGCGCTGCCTGTCTGTGTTCCGCCGAAAAAACTGTTGAGTATATCGCTAAAGTCAAAGCCGCCAAAGCCGCCGAAATCGCCGAAACCGCCGCCCATCGACGGATCGACTCCTTCGTGGCCGTACTGGTCATAGCGCGCGCGCTTTTCGGGGTCGATAAGCACAGCATACGCTTCGTTTATTTCTTTGAACCTCTGTTCGGCTTCCTTATCGCCGGGATTTACGTCCGGGTGATACTTTTTAGCAAGCCTGCGATATGCTTTTTTTATCTCATCTTCGCTTGCGCCGCGCTCGATGCCCAGTACCTCGTAATAATCGCGCTTGTTTTCTGCCATAAGCTGTCCTTCCGAATTTAATAAACATGTCACGGGGATTAGAAACTCGAGGGCGCACACCAGCACGCGCGGGTGCGCTATGCCTTCGGGTTCCTAATCCCTGCCATTACTTATTTTATTCCGAGACGGGGACAAAGGCGCAACTTATTTGGTTTCACCGTCTTTGTTTTCACCTTCATCTTCGCCCGTCTTGTCCTCAAAGTCGGCGTTGTAATAGCCTTCTCCGCTTTCTCCGCCCGGGGTGCCGTCGTCCGGACCGGCGCCGCTTTGTGCACCCGAGCTGTAAAGTTTTTCGGATATTTTATAGAAGGCTTTTTGAAGTGCCTCGGTATCGGCCTTGATGGCTTCGGTATCTTCGCCTTTAACCGTTTCTTTGAGCTTGTCAATGGCGGCGCGCACTTCGGACTTCTCGCTTTCGCTGACTTTGTCGCCGAGATCGGTCAGCATCTTCTCGGCCTGGAAAACAAGCGAGTCTGCGTGGTTTCTTGCCTCAACAAGCTCTTTTCTCTTCCGGTCTTCTTCCGCGTATTTCTCGGCTTCGTTGATGGCGCGGTCGATTTCTTCCTTGGTCATATTGGTCGAGGAAGTTATGGTTATATGCTGCTCCTTGCCGGTGCCCTTATCTTTTGCGCTGACATTGACAATGCCGTTTGCGTCAATGTCGAACGTCACCTCAATCTGCGGAATGCCGCGCGGTGCCGGGGGAATGCCGTCGAGTATGAAGCGGCCGAGCGTGGTGTTGCCGGCAGCCATCTCGCGCTCGCCCTGCAGAACGTGGATTTCGACCGAGGTCTGGCCGTCCGCGGCGGTGGAGAAAATCTGCGATTTTCTTACCGGAATGGTGGTGTTGCGGTCGATGATGCGGGTAAAGACGCCGCCCAGCGTTTCGATACCCAGCGACAGCGGGGTCACGTCAAGCAAGAGCAGGTCTTTGACGTCGCCGCCGAGCACGCCCGCCTGAATTGCCGCGCCGATAGCGACACATTCGTCGGGGTTGATGCCTTTGAAGGGGTCTTTGCCGACAAATTTCTTGACGGCTTCCTGTACCGCGGGAATACGTGTTGAACCGCCGACAAGCAGAACCTTGTCAATCTGCGAGGGCGAAAGACCCGCGTCGGCGAGAGCCTGTTTGGTCGGGCCCATTGTGGCTTCGACGAGGTCGGCAGTAAGCTCTTCAAACTTCGAGCGGGTGAGCGTTGCGTCGAAGTGTTTCGGCCCGTTTTCGTCCGCCGTAATGAACGGCAGGTTGATGTTGGTGGTAGCTACGCTCGAAAGCTCGATTTTCGCCTTTTCGGCCGCCTCTTTCAGGCGCTGCAGGGCCATTTTGTCGCGGCGCAGGTCAAGGCCGCCGTTTTCGCGGGCGAAATTCTCTGCCATCCAGTCGATGATGCGCTGGTCAAAGTCGTCGCCGCCCAGACGGTTGTTGCCGTTGGTAGCGAGAACTTCAAAAACTCCCTCGGAAATTTCAAGTATGGATACGTCGAATGTGCCGCCGCCGAGGTCAAACACCATTATTTTCTGGTCGGTTTCTTTGTCGATACCGTAAGCAAGAGCCGCGGCGGTAGGCTCGTTGATAATTCGCTTAACATCAAGACCCGCGATTTTGCCTGCGTCTTTGGTAGCCTGGCGCTGGGAGTCGGTAAAGTATGCGGGAACGGTAATAACCGCCTCGGTTACCTGTGTGCCGAGATATGCCTCGGCATCAGATTTGAGTTTCTGCAGGATCATCGCGGAAATCTCTTGCGGTGTAAATGTCTTGTCGTCAATGGTCACCCTGTGGTCGGTCCCCATCTGACGCTTGATAGACATTATAGTGCGATCGGGGTTGGTGATTGCCTGGCGTTTCGCAACCTGACCGACCATGCGTTCGCCTGTTTTGGAAAATGCCACAACCGAAGGAGTCGTGCGCGACCCTTCAGCACTCGGAATTATCTGGGGTTCGCCGCCCTCGAACACGGCGACGCAAGAGTTTGTGGTACCTAAATCTATACCAATGATTTT
>DGDL01000086.1:1098-12830 GCA_002385415.1 Clostridiales bacterium UBA3953 | reverse complement strand
CAATTTTCAATGACCGAATGGGCCGCTTAATATTGCGGGGCGCTCGCTTGGTTGGACTTTTTTGCCTCACCTGCGTTATTTTTACCGCGTCCCCTTGCGGCGACTTGCATAGTATATCACAAGTCCGCCTCGTTGTCAACTCTTTTTTGTAAGTTTGTGCAATACACACAAGGCGGACATGTGATGATTGTGCACTTTTTTGACGTCACCTAAAAGTTTTTCCCGATTTGTCCAGAATATTCATCCGACAAATCGAATACTCAAATGAATTTTTGTCCATTCCCCTGCTGTTTTCGATTGCTCTGACAATATATTCGGGGTTTAGATAGCTGTCGGGCGACGCGGAGAGGACGGCGCGGCACAGCGTGCCATGGCTCTCCGCCT
Source organism: Clostridiales bacterium UBA3953 (assembly GCA_002385415.1). Taxonomy (GTDB): domain Bacteria; phylum Bacillota; class Clostridia; order Oscillospirales; family CAG-272; genus DTU078. The sequence continues at coordinate 12,446 of DGDL01000086.1, read as the reverse complement.
CAAACTTTATGCTTTTTATCATCTTCGAGATGTCAGTGTCGACATCGCCTCTTTTTGTGCGCTTTTGAACTATTACCTGGCCCGAAAACAGCGCCGGATAATCGTCTGAATAAGGTAAATCGAAATAAATTTTATATTCGGCGAAACCTATATCGGAAAACTTGGCTATTGGCTCGTATATCTCGAGTATCTCGAGCTCAGGCACGGTAGCATTACCCAGTTTTTTTGCGGTCTGTGCAAAATCGGGCAGCTCGGTCACCCTGACGTCGAGCAGCTCGCACTCGCTTTCGCAGCCGACCGAAAGGGGGAGCGCTATTGTAATGCGCGGATGGGGGTTATATCCCTCGGTGTACCACAAAGGCAGATTTGCGCGCAGCATTGCCGCCTGCATTGTTCGGCACAGGTCGAGGTGCGAGATAAACTTCAGCTTCCCCCGCTTAGCAAACCTGATTCTCAAGGTATGGGGCAGCACGAGCGCTCACCTCCCAACCTGTTTGCGCCGCAGCCGAGGCAACCCTCGCGACAGTTCTTCGACGGCTCGCTCCGCTTGGCGCGCTCATACTCGCGGTGCAAAAACGACTTGGTCACGCCGATGTCAAATATGTCCCATGGTAGCACTTCGTTCTTGCCGAACTCGCGGTTTGCGTAAAATGAGGGGTCGATTCCCACAGTTTTGAATATGTCCATCCAAACGTCATAGTCAAAAAACTCGTCCCAGCTATCAAAACGCACGCCGCGGCGCCTTGCCTCGATAAGCGCGGCTGAAAGGCGCCTGTCGCCACGCGCAAATACAGCCTCGAGGAAACTAACCTTTGCCTCATGCCAATTATAGCGCACTTTGCGGTTACCCTTGAGTTTATCGGCAAGATACGCCTGCTTTTCGCGTAAGGTTTCGACCGTGTCCTGTGCACACCACTGGAAGGGGGTGAAAGGTTTGGGCACAAAACCGGCCACACTTATCGTGACATTCACATGGCGGCCTTTCACGCGCTCCGGCGTGCGGTAATACTCGTCAACTGCTTTTTGGGCAAGCTCGGCAATGCCGTCTATATCCTCATAGGTTTCGGTCGGAAGCCCAATCATAAAATAGAGTTTTACCGAGGTCTTGCCCGCAGCATAAGCGGTACGGCATGCGGACAGGATTTCCTCCTCAGTAATATTTTTGTTGATTGCATCGCGCAGGCGGGGCGTGCCTGCTTCGGGCGCAAATGTCAAGCCGGACGAGCGGACGCTGGATATGCGCTCCATAAGCTCGTCGGTAAAGCTGTCGGCACGCAGCGAGGGCAGCGACAGGTTTATCTTGCGCTCCTCTGTCCAGGAAAGCAGCCGCTGTGTAAGATCGCGCAGGCAGGAGTAGTCCGAAATCGACAGCGACGAGAGCGATATTTCGCTGTAGCCGGTGTTGTCGCAGAGCACGCGCGCCTGACGGTCGAGCACCTCCGGCGATTTCTCACGAACCGGCCTGTATACCATGCCCGCCTGGCAGAAGCGGCAGCCACGTATGCAGCCGCGGTAAACTTCCAGCATGATACGGTCATGCACCGTTTCTATATAGGGCATGACCACCATATCAGGGAAATAGGATTTATCGAGGTCTAAGACTATGCGTTTTTTTATCTTTGCAGGAGCGCCGTCAAGCGGGGTGACCGACGCGATTGTGCCGTCGTCGCCGTACTCTATCTCGTAAAGTGACGGCACATACCAGCCCTCGAGCTTTGCGGCTTCGCGCAGAAACTCCGACTTGCTCGCACCGGATTTCTTCATATTTATATAAAGGCGTACAAGCTCTGGAAGTGCCTCTTCTCCCTCGCCTATCAAAAACAAATCGAAAAAGTCTGCGACGGGCTCGGCATTATATGCACACGGGCCGCCTCCAATTACTATTGGCGAGGTACCGAGCACTAAGTCGCCTCTCTCCGCGGAGGTGAGCGGAAGCCCGGCAAGCTCGAGCATGTTCAGCACGTTTGTATATGAAAGCTCGTACTGAAGCGTGAAAGCGACAAAATCAAAGCACAAAAGCTCGTCACCGCTCTCAAGTGCGGACAGCCTGATGCCTTTTTTTCGCATCTCGGCCTCCATATCCACCCAAGGAGCAAAGACGCGCTCGCACCAAACGTCGTCCATGGCGTTCAGTACACCGTAAAGAATACGGACGCCGAGGTTGGACATGCCTATTTCATAAGTGTCGGGGAAGCAGAACGCAACGCGCGCTGCCACCCCGTCCTTTGACTTTATGACCTGCCCGAACTCGCCGCCCGTATAGCGACCCGGTTTTTCAACCGAGCGCAGCAGCGAATCGGAATACATTTTTGTCAGTTACAACCTTTCTTTTTGATTATTCGGCAAGCCTCCGTACCGGTATGTATGCGGCGCTGCCATCTCAAGCGTTTGCTTTGTTGGCTTCGGCATATTTCTGCCAAAGCTCGTCGACCGTATAGCCGGTCTTGTTTTTGAAGTAATCGTCAGTATATTTGCCGGCCTTGATTGTATCGTTAAGATCCTTTGGAAGGGTTGGATCGATGTTCTCTTCAATCCAAAGGAAAAACGCGGCCGCAACGCGGTAGCCGTCGGTATATTTTTGCTTGTCGCTGTATTTGGGAAGCTCCCATTTGCCTTCTTTGTTGTAAAGGCCGAATTTTGCTCTGCCATAGTCGGCAAGACCTTCACAAATCCAGAACGGGCACTCGACATCTTTATAGTTCTGGGCAACGTGGATAAGCTCGTGGGTCATGCAGTCTATGTCCCACGGATGCTCCTCGAGCCATTTTGGGTTGAGCACAACCTTGCGCCAAGTGGTGTAGGCGACGCCGTCGTATTCCGGGTCGATTATATACTCAACCGGGCGCAGCTCGCCGTTATTGAACGTCTCGCAAATACCCTCGTATACTTTATCAAATGTGTCGATAAGCAGTTTGACATGCTCCTCGGACAGATACTTTTTCGATTCTCCAAATGTCAAATACTTTTCCGAGATTTTTTCGCTCATAGTATTGGTACTCCGTTATATATGAAATATTTTAATTTATAAAAAGCTTTGAGATTATCACCATCGGCAATATCCAGAACAGCTGGAAAAGCGCTACATAAAGCGATATAACACTCGCCGAAAGGCCGAGTGCCAACAAAAATGCCGACAGCAGTATGCCTATCAGAATTGCAAACAGCTTTATGACAATGCCGGTTTTGGTTATATGCTGGACTTTATCGCAAATAGCAAGGGTCTGCAGCAGCGCTTTGACCGAGCTTTTCGACACTATCCCGCTGTCTACGCGGGGCTTTGTCTCGGTGCTTTCGTCGGTAGTTTTACACTTTAATACCTTCACCGGGTATTTGTCCAGCTTGATCCTCAAGCCCAGCATGCGGTCGTCGATGTTGGGGTCGGCAGTCTTGATGCCAACGCACACGCCGGCGCTGTAAAGCTGTTTTAATATAAACTCAAACTCGGGGTCGATATGATACTGCACATATATTTTTGCCGCGACCTCGTCGCCGACGGTCATATACATGATGCAGATTTCGCCGCCGTTTTCTATCTCCTCGTCGTCGGCGTCCCGCAGGGGGACAAAGCTGTTGCGCCTCAGGTACGAGGCACGACCGAGGTAAATGCGCCGGCCTTCGACGGTCGCCTCCAGCCCGTCGGCTTCGACGTCTATAATCTCAACGTCGTCTGAGTGACCGAGGTCGATTGTCGCTATGTCCAATACGTCGGAAAGCGAACCGCCCACATGCGCAAACACACTTGCGGCGATATATATGACCTGATCTATTCGGCTTGAGCCGTACACTTTTACGCTTCGCACCTTGACGCCCGTCGGCGGGAAAACTTCCTTGTCGTCGAATGAAATCGCGCTCGCAGCCGTATATTCGTCGACCGACGCCTCGCCGATTATGGCGCTTTCAAGGTCAAATGCGGTGGCAGACGCCTTGAACATCGGGTAGCTGTAAAGCACAAACACCGATGCCGGCATGCATAGCATAAATGTCAAAAATGCAGTGGTTAGCGCGTCCACCGCGTCTTGGGTAACGTAATAGCCCGCAACGAAAAATATGGCTGAAACAATTACAACCAGCGGTATAACCGCGCCGATTACGGACTTGTTTTTGGAATACGTCCTTGTACGGCGATAGAAACCATCGATAAAATTGGTATGGCTTATGCGGAAAATGGAGGGCGACTCGGGCATATACTCGCCGAACGCCTCGGTTTCGAGCGTCGCCTCCTCGGGCGGAACCTTGTCAATCGCATATTTGATACGTTTGGAGGCCGCTATGTTAAAGCTGTAGATTTCGCGGCGCAGATTGTGGTATTCCGCAACAAGCGCAAGGAATACGCAAAGAATCGCCGGGAAACCGTACAGCTTGATACCGTCCGGCTGCAGTCCGGCAAAACACATCGCTATGTCGTAAACAAGCGTTACCGTCAGCACCGTCCACAGCACCGATGAAGGCAGCGGCTTCAGCTTAAACAGGGCCTGCACACCTTCCACAAGCTGGCGCCAGACAAGCGCACCTGCCAGCACCACAAGCTGAAGGTCAAACATTATATTCGTGACCGGATAAATCTCGGAATTTAGCACCGCGGGCAGCTCGGCACCGAAAACCGAGATGTTCTCATATAAAAACGATGCCACAAGCAAAACAAGACAGCAGAGCACCCGCAGCATCAGCTTGCGATACTCGATTTTATAGCGGCGGAATATACCTTTTGCCTGCTCGCTCGATGTAAACTCGAACTCTTCTTTTTGCGGCTGGCGTTTCGCCGGCTTTTCCGCGTCCTCGAACTGGACTATATCGCGCGCGAGCGCCTCCTCTATTTGGCTTACTTTATCGATTCCGACGGTATTTGCAAGCTCGTCCTCCATGCCGAAGGCAATCATCAGGTTGACGTCGGTTTCGTCAAGCTCGCCTTCGCTCTGTTCATCGGTCTCGCGTGCCGGAGGCTTGTCGGTTATGCTGCGGACATATTCCTCTGCCTCGCGAATGCGCTTTTTTATCTCGTCGCCCTGGTCGTCGCCGGTTTCCGACAGCTCGCGCGTTTCAGCATCAAGCTGCTTTTTGTCGTGTTCCGGGAGCGTGCCGGGCTCCGGCGGAAGGGCAGGCTCCTCCGCCTGCGCCTCTTCAAATTCCGATGTGCTGGGCGGGATTACGCCGCCATGGCGCTTCAGATATTTTTGATACTCCTCTTCGGAGAGGTATTTTTTCATCAGTGCCGCAAGGTCGGCGCTCTGGTCGTCTACAGCATCAAACTGCTTTGTCGGGGCACTGTCGCGCTCAATTTCTGCGGCTTGGGCCTTTTTATCTTTACCGCCCGAGCTTACATAGGTCCCCATGCCGGGCGACGACAGAAGCTCTTTTTTGCTCGTGCGACGGAACCTGTAGACAATCCGACCCGGCCGCTCCTGCGTCGATGAGTCGCTTCGCTTTTCGTAATAATCGCCGGCGCGTCCGCCGCCGCCCAAAAAATCGTCTGGGCGTTCGCCGGAATATCGCGCTCCGGCACCCGGCGCCGACTCCCCGCCATGGCCGGCGTCGGTGTCGCGATAGCCGGCTTTTGCCGGAGACGACTTTTCGGTGCGTCCAGGCGAATCAAACGGACCGCCGAGCTCGTCGAGCTGCATTTTAGCCTCGCTCATCCCGGCGTTCAGCTTGCGCATAAGCGCCTTTGCGGAAACCTGTTTCGCACCGCTTTCTTTGTTTTTATCGGCGTTGTTTGTATTCATCCTGCGGATAAACACGCGGAGCGCGGATTTTGCCGATATTCTCCGCGCCAACTCGCGTTCCTTTCGTAATAATTGCGTTTTATTTTAAGATTTCACTCTTTCTACACACATTGTTATACATGCGGGGCGCCCGGTTTCACATGTCCCTGTTCTGTCTTGCGGCCTCGCAGAGGATAACCGCCGCTGCCGCCGACACGTTGAGAGATGTGACAACCCCATACATGGGGATTGAAACCTGAAAATCGCTGCGCTCGAGCACAAGGCGCGAGATGCCCTCGCCTTCGCTGCCGAACACAAAGGCTGCGGCACCGCGCATGTCGACTTTATAGTATGGGGTACCGCCTGCCTCCGCCGCAAAAATCCAAACGCCGCGCTTTTTCAGCTCGTCTATTGTCTGCGCGATGTTTGTAAACTTTACAATCGGGATATGCTCTATAGCGCCGGCCGACGCTTTGCCGACCACGCTTGTAAGCCCGACAGCATGGCGCTTTCCGATTATCACGCCGTGCGCGCCGGCGCCCTCGGCACAGCGGATAAGCGCGCCCAAGTTGCGCGGGTCTTCTATTCCGTCGACAATTACTATCAGAGGCTTTTCCCCGCGCGAATTTGCCCGGGAAAAAATATCCTCCAAGTCGGAATAACCGACCGCCGCGGCCGATGCCGCGACGCCCTGGTGATTTGCGCCGCCCGTTATCTTGTCGAGTTTGGCGCCCTCTACCTCAATAACAGGTATCCTGCGTTCAATCGCTTTCGCCACAATCACCCGCAGCGAACCGGTGCGCTCACCCCGTTTGACATAGAGCTTGTCTATGTCCCTGTCGGATTTCAGCAGCTCGAGCACTGCGTTGCGCCCTACTATAAGATTTTCTCTTTTTTCACTACTTTCGTCCACAATCGCTCCCGCAAGCATTTAGCTTTGCGTTTAAATTAAGATATATAATATATAGATATATTCCATGTTATTATAGCACAATTCATCCGATTTGTATATACTTTTTTGTGAATTTGGGCGTCAAATCCCTAAAAGCAACACAAAAAAACGCCGCATCGGCGTTTTTTCGTCATTTTTTGACCATATATGGCGCTGTTATTTCCCATCACTGCCTTGTTTTGCACGCGATTTTGCGCGGTGGTGTGCTATAACGCGGTTATATACCGCTATTCCTACCAGCCCCAGCACGCCGGCCAAAACAAACACCAGCGCCGAATAGGCGAAGTTGCCCTCGGATATATTCGAGCCGACATAAGTCGAGCTTATAAGCGACGGAATGCGTGCCATGCTGCTTATTACAATAAACCTTGAAAGCGGAATCCTGGTCAGCGGCGCAAAATAGGTGAGCGCATCCTTTGGTGTGCCGGGTATCAAAAGCAGCAAAAAGAACATCGCATCCCGCTTCAGAGGGTCGCGCAAAAACGAAAGTTTTTTATACATCTCGGAGTCGATAAACGCGTTTATGTATTTTTTGCCGAGCTTATGCGCAAGTGTAAATATCAGCACAGTCCCTGTTGCTATTCCTGCAATGCAAAGCGCGAGCCCGCCGAACGTCCCGTACAAAAAGCCAATAAGCAGCTCGACCGGCTCGCCGGGCAGAAAGGCAATGATTACCTGAAGCACCTGCAAAAGGAACACCGCGACTATCCCTCTCACACCGAGCGCCTTTACCTTGTCGCGCACGGCATCGCGCACTGCCGGCTCGCGCAACGAAACAATTTTGGGTGCAAGGATAACCGTAAGTACGACAAATGCCACCAAAAAAACAGCAGTGGCGACAGTTTTCAGTGTTTTAAAGACTACAGTTCTTCTGTTCTTTAAAGTCATATCTTTTCAATGCTTTTCTGTGCAGGCACGTCAGCCTGTTTTCTTAAAAATCCGCTCCATGGCAGGACTGCAAGAAATACCGCGCTCGGTCACAAACAGTGCGGCAATCTCGTTTTCCTCGCAAAACCGCAATCCCTCCTGCTCGCCCATGACAAACAGCGCTGTTGAGAGAATGTCGCCTTTTATGGCATTTTCGGTCCACACTGCAACGCTCATCACGCCGTTTTGGGGCGGCCGGCCCGTTGCAGGATCGATAATATGGCAGTAGCGGCTGCCGTCGGATATAAAATAGCGCTCGTAGTCGCCCGAAACCGCGACAAATCCGAACTCGATCTCAACATAACCGACAGCACCTGCCTCGTCGCGGGGGTTTTTTATGCCTATCTTCCAGGGCTCGCCCGACGGTTTTTTCCCGAATACTCCGATGTTCCCGCCAAACGACGCAACGCCGTAGCCGCCGCCCCGCGACAGGATTTCGACGGCTTTGCCCAGCATATAGCCTTTCCCCGAGCCGCCGAGGTCAAATTCGGCGTAATCGGCGTGCTTTACGAGTATATTGCCGCGCAGCTCGAAATTCTTATAGTCTGTCTTTGACCTTGCCTCGTCGATTTCGGACTGGGGCGGTACCTTCTCATTGCCTCCCCCGATGTTCCAAAGCTCGGACAGCGGGGCAACAGTCGGGTCATATGCCCCGCGCGTCAAATCTGCCATGTCAAGCGAGGTGGATATAACCTCCGCAAGCTCGTCCGAAAGCTCATACTCGCCCGAGGGCGAGCTGTTGATTTTTGAAAGCTCCGAGCTTTGCAGATGGCAGGACAACACCTGCTCAAGCTCGGCCGTTTTGGCTTCGACCTTCTCGCAAAGCGATGCCGGGTCGGCACCGCCGTACACTTTGAGGCTTATAAAAGTGTCGGCCGCAAAAAAGTCATGGATATACGGCTCGTCCGTCACCACGCCTGCCTTGCAGCAGGTCAGGCACAGCAATACCGCAGCCGCAAGCGCAGCCCAAACGATTTTAAGCGCGCGCTTAATTGTAAGCGTGCCTGCAATCAAGCTATCAGCCCTTCTATCAGTATTTTCAGCCCAATAGCGACAAGCACTATGCCGCCGATAAGGGTTGACAATTGTTTCAATTTGTCCGAGCATTTTGCGCCCAACCAAACCGCTACAATTGACGCTATAAATGTGACCGATCCGACAATGAGTGCGGCGGGCAGAATTTTTACATTTAAGAACGCAAAACTTACTCCCACCGCCGCAGCATCTATGCTGGTGGCGACCGCAAGCGGCAGCATAGCCTTAACTCCTATATCGGCGGCGGTACGCTCGCAGCCCTCGTCGTCAAACGACTCGCGTATCATATTTATGCCTATGATCGCAAGCAGTCCGAACGCCACCCAGTGGTCAATTGACTTTATTAGTGACGTTGCCGCCGAGCCGGCAAAATAGCCGATAACCGGCATTAGTGCCTGAAATCCCCCTAAATACAGCCCCACGACCGATGCGTATGAAAGCTCAAACTTTCCCTTTGCCATTCCCTTGCACACCGCCACAGCGAACGCATCCGCCGCAACACCTATTGCAACAAGCAGGATTTCAAGCAGTGACATTACAAAACCTTCCCGAGTAAAAATAGCAGTCTTATTATATTAATATAATTTGTGCTCTGTGTCAATAAGCAGGCGCATCTCCGCCCTGCTTTCATTGTTTTGGGGCAACTTGTTTTATACAAAATTTAGCTGCCCACTTGTAATCATATAATTCATATAGTATAATTTGTGTTAGTGGAGGTGCTGAATATATGAAAATTTCCACAAAGGGGCGCTATGCGCTTCGCATGATGGTTGACCTTGCCGTTCACAGCCATGGTGAGTGGATTTCACTGAAAGAAATATCCGAACGGCAGAATATATCTATAAAATATCTCGAGCAGATAGTATCAAATCTGATGCGCTCGGGCCTGCTGCTCAGCAGCCGCGGCCCGCAGGGCGGTTATATGCTGGCACGCAAGCCCGAGGATTATACCGTCGGAGAGATTCTGCGCGAAATAGAGGGCAGTCTTGTCCCTGTCGCGTGCATGGAATCCGACCCCAACCACTGCTTGCGGTATAAGCAGTGTCCCACCATCAAGTTTTGGGAGGGGCTTTACAAAGTCGTGACCGACTATGTAAACTCGGTGACGCTGGCAGACCTTGCGCGGCAGGCAAATCCCGATGTGATCGATTATACGATATAAATATTCGGAAAGCGGAGGAACAAAATGTCGGACATAAAAAAAAGCTTTTCAGAGCTTATCGGTGGCACGCCTGTGCTCGAGCTTGCAAGGCTTGCGGATAAACGCTCGCTCAAGGCGCGGATTGTCGCAAAACTTGAATATTTCAACCCGGCGGGCAGCGTCAAAGACCGCATTGCCGCCGCGATGATCGAGGACGCGGAGCGGCGCGGCCTGCTCGGTCCCGGCTCTGTAATTATCGAGCCGACCAGCGGCAACACCGGCATCGGGCTTGCCGCCGTCGCCGCTTCAAAAGGCTATCGGGTCATACTCACCATGCCCGAAACCATGAGCGTAGAGCGCCGCAGGCTGCTCGCCGCTTACGGTGCCGAGCTTGTGCTCACCGAAGGCGGGCTGGGCATGACCGGCGCGATAAAAAAGGCCGAGGAGCTGGCAAAAACTATACCCGGCGCATTTATCCCCGGACAGTTTGAAAATCCTGCCAACCCCGAAATCCACCGCAAGACGACCGGCCCCGAAATTTGGCGTCAGACCGACGGCACCGTTGACATTTTTGTCTCGGGAATTGGCACCGGCGGAACCATAACCGGCGCGGGCGGCTATCTGAAATCGGTAAAACCGTCGGTCAAGGTAGTGGCCGTCGAGCCTGCGGCATCGCCGGTACTCTCGGGCGGCAGCAGCGGCCCGCACAAAATCCAGGGCATCGGCGCGGGATTTGTGCCGAAAGTGCTCGACACCGACATCTACGACGAAATTATAACCGTCACAAACGAGGACGCGTTTTCGGCGGCTCGCGAGGTCGCGCGTACCGAGGGCGTGCTCGTGGGCATCTCGTCGGGCGCGGCGCTTTGGGCGTCGCTGGAGCTTGCTGGCAGGCCGGAAAACGAGGGCAAGACCATAGTCGCTATTTTGCCCGACACCGGCGAGCGATACCTTTCAACCCCGCTGTTTTCGGAATGACATAAAACGCGGCTGTGGCGCACAGAGCGTCGCAGCCGCGCTTTTTATTATGCTTTCCTTTGTTTCAGTGCCTTGTAGCCGGGATATACTGCGCTTGTGCCGAGTGCCTCCTCGATGCGCAGCAGCTCGTTATATTTTGCTACGCGCTCGCTGCGGCAGGGCGCGCCGGTCTTTATCTGGCCGGCGTTGAGCGCAACGGCAAGATGGGCAATAGTTGTGTCCTCTGTCTCGCCCGAACGGTGGGACAACACGGCCGTGTAACCGCTCTTGTGCGCGAGCTCCACTGTGTCGAGCGTTTCGCTCAGCGTGCCAATCTGGTTGACTTTTACGAGCACCGAGTTGCCGACACCTTTCTCGATGCCTTCGTTGAGAATGGCGGGGTTGGTGACGAAAAGGTCGTCTCCGACAAGCTGCACCTTGTCGCCGAGCCTACGCGTCAGCGCCACCCAGCCGTCCCAGTCACCTTCGGCAAGCCCATCTTCAATGGAGACGATGGGGTATTTCTCCAGCCACTCGCCGTATAGCCCGATCATTTCGTCGCTGGTGCGGCTGACTTTCTCGCCGTCAAACACATATTTGCCTTCGTCTTCGCTATACAGCTCGGACGATGCGATGT
>DGDL01000086.1:756-1007 GCA_002385415.1 Clostridiales bacterium UBA3953 | reverse complement strand
ATGCGATGTCAAGCGCGATTGCGATGTCCTCGCCCGGCGTGTATCCCGCCTTTTCGATAGCTTCCATTATGAGGCGCAGCGCATCCTCGTTTGTCGCCAAATCGGGCGCAAATCCGCCTTCGTCGCCGACCGCGGTGCTCATGCCTCCGGCCTTTATGACCGATTTCAGCGTGTGATAGACCTCGGCGCCCATACGCATCGACTCGGCAAAACAGCATGCGCCGACAGGCATTATCATAAACTCCTGAATA
>DGDL01000086.1:0-562 GCA_002385415.1 Clostridiales bacterium UBA3953 | reverse complement strand
GCCGTTGAGAATGTTCATCATGGGTATGGGCAACACGCGCGCATTCGGCCCGCCGATGTATCTGTACAGCGGTATGCCGATGCTGTTTGCAGCGGCATGCGCGACTGCAAGCGACACACCGAGCATGGCGTTTGCGCCGAGTTTGGATTTGTCGCGCGTGCCGTCGATATCTATCATTGTGTCGTCGATTCCGCGCTGGTCAAACACGTCGCGCCCTATAAGTTCGGGCGCGATTTTTCTTTTGACATTTTCGACGGCTTTCCTGACGCCTTTGCCGAGATAGCGGTCTTCGCCGTCGCGCAGCTCAAGCGCCTCGCGTGAGCCGGTGGACGCACCCGAGGGGACCGCGGCCCGGCCCCATGCCCCGTCGTCCAGCCTAACGTCAACCTCCACGGTTGGATTGCCGCGAGAGTCGATTATCTCGCGTGCAACAATTGTCTTTATTTTAGGCATAATTTTTATACCTCCGTCCACTTTTATATGTGCATATTATACCACAACGACGCATGCCCTACAACAACAAGCCATAATTTAACCACAGGTGCATAAAAAGGTAATAGTT
>DGDL01000001.1:5205-7855 GCA_002385415.1 Clostridiales bacterium UBA3953 | reverse complement strand
AGATGTGTATAAGAGACACGCTCTATAAAGAGCGCGAAAAAATGGCGACAACCGACCTCGAAAACCTCGCTCGGGATTTTGACAGTTAATATTAACTGCCACCCATAGCCTGCTACGAAATCGCCTGCAATACCAATTACACCTATGACACCGATGGAATGGCTTGACCTTGTCTTACCGTATACCGTTTTCGAGCCGGCGGTGGTCTATGGCTAATGTGGTATGCAGGCGATTTACCTTCAAAAACCGACACCGCGCCAAACGATATGCCCGATCAGACTGATATGGTCGATAAGCCCAGCCTGACGGATATAAGCCCTGACAGTAGTTTTCCGGATTTATGCTCGAAGCTTTGTCGGCAGAAGCCACAGAAACCTCGCTTAAGGCTTACTATGATTACACATGCAGAAAAGGCAAGTCTTATGACGATGAAAATATCAAAATGCTCAAGGTTATTAACCGAAGCATTTACTATGACCCCATGGATCAGTATAATTTTACTAATAGCCTTTATATAAGATGCTGGGAAATAGCAAGAAGCAAGGAAAATGTTTTTAACAATGCTCAAACATTGAATCATCAAAAACAGACTTTAGAAGAAAACTTCGAAACATTAAAATCACAGTTAGGCGGCTGAAATAAACTGGCGGCTGGAAAGCCGCCGCCCGTTTTTGTATAAAATTAAATTGCGGAAAGGTGGAAATAACGTGGATCATCTGTACTCGATCATTCCTCTCGACATTTCCCATCTCGACGAAATCTGTGCCGACATCAAGGCGCAGTGCGATAGCGGCGTTGCGACATGCGCGCTGTTCATGATGACGCTCGTGCCGGAAGGCAACCCTCCCGCAGACAAAGCAGAAATATTATGCAGTAAATATGCAAAATTCAAAGAAAAACTATCTTCCATGGGCATCCCAAACGGTGTACTGGTACAGGCGACCATCGGACACGGCTGGGTGCTCGGACAGATGTTCCCATATCAAAAATACGTCGGGCTGGTCGGCGGATACGAGGAAAACACCGTCTGCCCCTATGACGAGGGGTTCAAAGATTACATATACAGCGCCCTTAAAACGATTGCCCTACACAGGCCCGACCATATAATGATTGACGACGATTTCAGACTGCTCGGCAGAAGCGGCGGGGGCTGTGCGTGCCCGCTCCACATGAAGCGCTTCAACGAGCTTGCACAGACTAATCTCAGCCGCGATGAGCTGCACGCCATTATCACAAGCGGCTCGGAACAAGGCAAAAAATATGCCGACATTTTTCTCCAGACACAAAAAGAGTCGCTCCTCGAAACCGCCAAGGTGATGCGTGCGGCAATAGACAGCGTCGACCCGTCGCTTCCCGGCTCATACTGCTGTGTCGGCAACAATGCGGAGTTTGCAGCCGAAATCGCGACTATTTTAGCCGGCGCAGGCAATCCGGTGATTGTGCGCATCAACAACGGCGACTATACGAGTGCCGGAGCAAGGCTTTTGAGCATGTCGTTTTTCAGAGCGGCTGCGCAGATAGCGAAACTGAAAGACAAAGTCGATGTAATTTTAGCCGAAACCGACACCTGCCCGCAAAACCGCTACAGCAAGGGCGCAATGTCGCTGCACGCCCAGTTTACAGGCACTGTTTTGGAAGGCGCGGCCGGCGCAAAACACTGGATTACCAGGCTGATTTCCTTTGAGCCGGAGAGCGGAAAGGAGTACAGGAAAATCCTCGGCAAATACAGGGGGTTTTACGACGCGCTTTGTGAGATTGTGCCGTCGCTTGCGTGGAGAGGGTGCAGGATTCCCGTTTTAGGTAAACCGATATTCAGAGTTGGTAAGCCTTGGAATATGGGCGAAGATTCTTACAGCGGCTGGGGCGAATGTGTGCTCGAAAGGCTTGGTTTGCCCATGTATTTTTCGGCAGAGCCCGGCGGCGTGCTGTGCCTCGACGGCGAAGTTAAGCTCGGCGATGAAATACTGCTCGAACTCTTAAAAGGCAATGTGTTTCTTGCCTCCGACAGTGCCGAATACCTTATCCGCCGGGGATTTGGCGAGTATATTGGTGTGGACGTCCGCGAATGGAACGGCAAGCAGCCCATGGCCGAAAGGCTGTATGTCAATGGCAACCTCACCAAAACGCAGGTTAAGACAAAAGAGCTTGCTGTTACCGGTGAAGGCGCTAAAATCGACTCGATGGTCTGCCATACGGTCGACCACGAGCACTATGAAGACCTGTTCCCCGGCACGGTGATATACAAAAACAGCCTTGGCGGCACTGTTTTCACGTTCTGCGGCACGCCGAGAGCCAACTATAACATTACTGAGGCGTTTTCGTTTTTGAATTATTCAAGAAAACAGCAGCTTATCGCGATGCTCAAGCAGGCGGGTGAGCTGCCGGCATTCTACCCCGGCGATGCGGAGATGTATTTCCGCGCAGCCGACATGCCCGGCGGCGAGCTTTTCTGCGCCGCGTTTAACATCGGCTTTGACCCTATCGAAAAACTTGAGATTGTGTTCGACAGAGCTGTCACGCGCATAGAAAAACTCATGCCCGACGGCACGAGGAAAGAAATCGCCTTTGTGCAGGAAGGCGAAAAATATATTCTCGATACAGCTTGCTACACGCTCGACCCGGTCGTGATAATTGCGAGCTGACAAACATG
>DGDL01000001.1:0-4842 GCA_002385415.1 Clostridiales bacterium UBA3953 | reverse complement strand
TACCTAATTGCTTTTACATTATAGTATAATTTATGGCAGTTGTGTTATATTCTGCATTAACACACAAAAGGAGTGACGACATGAAAATTATCGCATTTATTTTGGCAGCATCTATGATATTATCTCTTGTTTCTTGCAGTAATACCGAAATCGCCACAACCGGAGGCGTACAAGAAGATGTAGCTTCGGAGGCCGAAACCGATGCGGTAACCGGTCGTGAAGAGATTTCCGACGACTTGCCGGAAAAAGATTATCAAGGAAAAGAGTTTAGGATTATCACACCGGATTACTGCGAAAAAGATTTTCTCGCCGAAAGCGAAACCGGTGCGCTGGTAAGCGATGCCGTTTTCAGAAGAAACCAGATCGTGTCGGAGCGGTATAATATCAAGCTGTCGCCTGACTGCACCGATAATTATACGGTTGTCAGAGACAAGGTCAAATCGGCTGTTTTGTCGGGCGACGATGCTTACGATTTGGTTTTGCAGCATCAGATTGACCTCGCTTCGTTTGTAAGCAATAAATTCTTTTATGACTGGAACGATATAAGCTACATAAATGTCGAAAAGCCATGGTGGAACTACAGCTCATATAAAAACCTCAGCATCGCGGGCAAGTCTTATATGATAATAGGCAGCATATCGCCGTATTTTTTGGGTGCCTATTACTGCGTGTATTTCAACAAACAGCTTGCCGCAGATTACGGTGTTCCCGACAATTTATTATACGACATAGTACTTGACGGCAAATTTACTGTAGACTATTATATATCATTGATAAGAGACACATGGCGGGACCTCAACGGAAACGGCAAGCATGACGAAAACGACTTTTATGGGCTTGCCGCGCAGGTTACAAGCTATGCCACTCCGTTTATATACTCATTTGGCGAAGTGACGGTGACCAAAAACAAAGACGACATCCCTGAACTGTCCATGAAAACCGAAAAATTCGCTGATATAGTAAACAAGGTTTACACTTTATTTTATGATTCAAACGGTACCATCACGACATCCGGTTGGGAACTGCACACAAAAACTTTCCTTGACAGCAGAGCCATATTTTTCAACGGGGTGTTCCAGCACTCGTATAATTATTTCACCGATTTTGAAGACGATTACGGAATGCTTCCCTACCCCAAATGGGACGAGTCCCAAAAAAAATATTACACTATGTCCGACGGCAGCTCGCCTCTGGCAGCGGTGCCTGCAACCGTGCAAGACACCGAATACGTTGGAATTATCACCGAGGCGCTTGCAGCCGAAAGCTGGAAGAAAGTTATACCGAAGATATACGATGTAGCGCTCAAAGTGCGTGGCGCGCGCGACGAGCAGTCGCTGACCGTAATCGATATGATAGCAAACAGCGCTATTCTCGATTTCGGGTTTGTTTTCGGCGAATATAGCGGAATGGGCTTTACACTTTCTAACCTGATGGAGAGAAAAAGCAACAACTTTGCTTCATATTATGCAAGTAATGTTTCAGCATGGGAAAAGCGGCTTGAAAAAATCACAGAGCAAATAACCCAAGATTGATAGAGGGGTTGTCATGTACACTACGATAATACCTGTCGGTAACCGTACGCTGCGCCGGAGCGGCAGAGAGAAAACCGTTGCTGTGCTTCGCAATATTAAAGCCAGCCGAATTTTACTTGCGATAAGCGCATTTAACCGCGACAAAGAAAGGTGGCGCGAAACCATTGCCGAGCTTGAAGATAATATGAAATACATGAAGTCGGAGGGCTTTGAGGTCAGCGTCTGGCTTTGGGCGCTGGCATGTCACAATCCCGGCGATTTTACCCGGTTAACCGGCTTTAATCTCAAACAATCACAAAACCAGTGCTGCCCGCTCGACGAAAATTTTCTCGACTTCGCCGCAAGCTGTATCAGAGAAATAGCGCAGCTGAACCCCACGATGATACTTTTCGACGACGACCTAAGATTCGGTCACCACGACATCGGGCTCGGCTGTTGCTGCGAGCTGCATCTGTGCGACATTGAAAGCCGCCTCGGCGGCGAGGAGCTGCCCAAAGATAAGCTGACCGAGCTTTTCTTCTGCGGCGAGCCGAATAAATACCGCAGTGCTTATCTTGACAGCATGGGCGACAGCATACGCAATTTCGCGCGCCGTATGCGCGAGGCTGTCGACTCGGTCAACCCTGAAATACGCCTCGGCACATGCGCCTGCATCACCACATGGGACATAGACGGCGTGGACTCCGTTGAAGTTGCGAAAATCCTTGCCGGCAACACAAAGCCCTATCTCAGGCTGATAGGCGCTCCGTACTGGGCGGCCAAGCACAACTGGGGCAACAGGCTTCAGGATGTTATCGAGCTCAACCGCATGGAGCTTACCTGGTGTGCTCCCTATGCAGACATTGAAATCGTAACCGAGGGCGATGTCTACCCGCGTCCCCGATATGCTTGCAAAGCCGCGTATCTTGAAAATTTTGATATTGCTATGCGCGCCGACAGCCGTGCAAACGGCATCATGAAGTACATGCTGGACTACACCGCGTCGCAGGATTACGAGACCGGTTATATCCAGCGCCACATCAATAACCAGTCACTTTATACACAGGTCGAGCGCTATTTTGCCGGAAAGACCGCGACCGGAGTCAGAGTTTACGAAGAGCAGCGCAAGATAAGAAACTACTCGCTGCCGGAACAGTTCGTCGGCATTGATATGATTCAGGACATGCTGTTTTCAAAAGCGGCAAGGATGCTTGCCGGTTGCAGCATTCCGACCGCCTACCATGCATCCGGCGTCGCGGGCATAGCATTCGGCGAAAATGCAAAATATCTCCCCAAGCAAGCCTTTGAAAGCGGGCTGATTTTGGATATGGCCTCGGCAAAGATACTTATGGGCGCGGGGCATGATGTCGGAATTTTGCACATCGGCGAGAGAATTTACCCCTCGGAGGAGCATTATCTTGCCGAAAGCGAGCACATCCACTGCTCGGATGTCACGGCACACAGGCTTGAGCTTGCCGAAGGCGCAACCGTACAAAGCCGCTTTGTTTGCTCGGACGGCAAAGAGTACCCGGCGGCATTTACATACGAAAACTCGGAAGGACACCGGTTCCTTGTGTTTGCGTTCGACATGCTGTTCACCGGCGAGACTATATACAGAAACTATATGCGTCAAAAGCAGCTTGTGCGCTGCATCGAATGGCTCCAGCGCAAAAAACTGCCCTGCATTTGCACCGGTAACCCTGACCTATATATCATGTGCAAGAAAAACGGCAGCGGCGAGTATGCAGTCGGGCTTTGGAATTTGTCGGAAGATTACATCGAGACTCCGACAATTGAAATGAACGGAAAAATAATCAATGCGAATTTTATAAACTGTCTCGGCGAAATAAACGAAAGCAAAATTGTGCTTGAAACTGTACAGCCCTTTGCTTTCGCGGGGTTTACCGCACGTGTGATAGAAGACTGAAAAGCTGCCATAAATAGCTTGCCGCAGGCATCGGCGCCTGCGGCATTTTATCTAATTTTTTACTGCGCGTCTTCCATTCTTTCAAAAAGACGGTTTATCATTGTATTTGCTGCTTTTTCGTTTTTGCTGTAATAGGAGGCGAGGTCGGTGCTCTTATCGCGCCCTATCATAAACGGAATCATATAAAACAGTGCCATAAATCCGGTGTCAAACCCAAAGTAGTTCATACCCATGTCGTAAACTATGTTCGAAAAGATTATATTGAGCATCTCGACCGACTCATCGTCGCGCGCGAGCTTGCCGGTAAGCAGCACATCATAGTATGCAGGCATTGTGGTCATCAGGCTCTCGTAAGCCAAAAGCTCGCATGTCATGCCGATAAGCTCAGTGTTTTGTGCAACTGCCGGGATGCACATGAGACCGCTCCAGTCGTTTGAAATGTACTCCTTCTGAGGCTCATCGTATTTCGGGAACGGCAGGATACCGAAATCGACGTCGCTCTGGCGATATATCTTACTGCTGTTTAGCGGAATTACACTGAACAGACAGCGCCCGGTATCCATAAGAATTTTTGATTCCGCGCTTGCACCGTAAAGCCACAGATATGTATGGTTGCCGCCGTGAAACAGGTCATAAAGCTTTTGAGTTATGGTCAGCATTTTGTCGTTGTACATATCAAGCGCTACTTTGCCGGTCTCGTCGCGCTTTACCATGTACTGGTCACAGCCGTACATAAAGCTTATGAGCATCCAGTCGGACTCGGCCGCCAGACCGTACAGGTCGTTTACGGTAAATTTACCGTCACCGTCAAGGTCAGCCGATACTGTGCGCGCCATTTCATAGAGCGTATCAATCGTCCATATGCCGTCCCTGACAAGCTGATATGGATCGGATAGCCGGTACTCGTCGACCATCTGCTTGTTGAAAAGGAACGCGTTGGGGTCGGCAATCATATATGACGACGCGGCATAATAAAGCTTGTCGTAAATCGACAAAGTTTCGTTCATCGTATCGTTCCAGTAAACAGGGTTCCAGCTGATGTGTGGGATTGTGTTCCAGTTCAAAAGCAGTCCCGACACCATCATATTGCCGAGATCCTGAATGCAGTGGGTCAAAACAAGCTGATAGTCGTCCCCGCCGCTCATCACGACTTGCTGCATAGTCGGGAAGATGTCCAGTATGCTGCCGAGCATGTACTGGTCGATATCAATGCCGAGATATTCCTCCACATTTGTGGTGCGCTTGTAAATAGCATCGCTCATCTGGTCGCCGGTCTGCTCGTCAGCGAAAAAGTAGTCGACATAAAGCCCCCAGTTGGGGTACAAAATCATAAATGTCTCGCCGCTGAAATCCGTTTTTTCAATGTTGGGGCGCGGATATGTAGTGTCGGCGTCAAGCGTGGTT
>DGDL01000017.1 GCA_002385415.1 Clostridiales bacterium UBA3953 | reverse complement strand
TGACAGGCTGCTTTACCTGTTCGGCAGGGTATCGCCGAAAATGGCACTGCTGATCTCGATGGCATTGCGCTATATACCGCTGTTTGCGGTGCAGGCAAAGCGCGTCCGCGACACGCAAAAGGTGTTGGGATTATATAAAGAGGACAACATAGCTGACGACATACGCGGAGGCGCGCGAGTGTTCAATGTAATGGTCGGCTGGGCGCTCGAAAACGGCATTATAACGGCGGACAGCATGGCGGCGCGCGGTTACGGGATAGGCAGGCGCTCATCATTTGCGCTATACAAGTTCGCGCGCACGGATGCGCTGCTCCTGCTGGTGACGCTTGCGCTTTTCGGCACCGTGGTTGCGTTTGCTGCTTTAGGCGATGTGACGTACTCGTTTTATCCCAGTGTGCAGCCGCCGGCAAACAAAGGAGCGGCCGTGGCGGTTTACGCAGCCTATGCGCTGCTTGCCTTCATACCGGCAATAATTGAAGCGGGGGAGAGTGTGAAGTGGAAATACTTGCAGTCGAAAATTTAAGCTTCACATATCCCGGCTGCTCCGAAAAAGCGCTGGACGGCGTGTCGCTGAAAGTTGAAGAAGGCGAGTTTGTGGCGATTTGCGGCGCGACAGGCAGCGGAAAATCGACGCTGCTGCGCATGCTCAAACGAGAGCTGAGACCGCTGGGCGAGCTTTCCGGCAAGGTGCGCTTCCGCGGCACTTTGCTTGAGGATTTGGACGACGCTACTTCGGCATGCAAAATCGGATTTGTCATGCAGCGGCCCGAGCTGCAGATTGTGACCGACAGGGTGTGGCACGAGCTTGCGTTCGGGCTTGAGAACATGGGCCTTGACACCGACGTCATCCGCCGGCGTGTGTCGGAGATGTCCAGCTTTTTCGGCATCGAGGACTGGTTCGAACAGCCCACAACCGAGCTTTCGGGCGGGCAAAAGCAGCTGCTCAACCTTGCTTCGGTCATGGTTATGCAGCCCGAGCTGCTGCTGCTCGACGAGCCGACGGCACAGCTTGACCCTATAGCCGCGTCCGAATTTGTCGCGGCACTGGTCAAAATCAACCGCGAGCTTGGCGTAACCGTTATAATCGTCGAACACCGGCTTGAAGAGGTGGTACCGGCTGCCGACCGGTTGTTTGTAATGGAAGGCGGCAGGCTGTTACTATCGGGCAGTCCGCGAAGCGTTTCAGCGGAGCTGCACGACCGTCCCGAGCTGCTTTTGAGCATGCCGGCGGCGGTGCGGCTTTACGGTGCCGTTTCGGATTTGCCGATAGAGCCGGCAGACTGCCCGCTTACCGTGCGCGAGGGCAGAAATTTTGTGACAAGCCGTTTTAGGGGGGGCGGGACGCTTGAACCTGAAGATGAAATCGCCGCTTCGGGTACACCCGCGCTCGAGCTGCGCGAGGTCTTTTTCCGCTATGGGCGCGATTTGCCCGACGTATTACGCGGGCTCGACTTAACCGTGCGGCAGGGCGAGATATTCTGCCTGCTCGGCGGCAACGGCTCCGGCAAATCGACGGCGCTTGCCGCGATATGTGGGCTGGCAAAACCGTATTCGGGCGAAATCCGCGTGTTCGGACGCCGCCTGCGCGACTATAAAAACCGCTCGCTTTACAGGGAATGCATTGCGCTGCTTCCGCAGGATGTGCAGACGATGTTTTTGTACTCAACCGTCAAACGCGAGCTTGACGAAGTGGGCGCGCGGCCGGAGGATTTGCCGTTTGACCTCTCGCACCTTTACGACAAGCATCCCTATGACCTTTCGGGCGGCGAAGCGCAGCTTGTGGGGCTTGCAAAAGTGCTTGCAACCCGGCCGAAACTGCTGCTGCTCGACGAGCCGACAAAAGGGCTGGACGCGCAAATGCGGCAGGTTTTTGTAGAGCTTCTAAAAAAACTGAGCCTCTCCGGTATGACAATAGTCGTTGTGACGCATGATGTTGAATTTGCCGCCGAATGTGCAGACCGCTGTGCGCTGTTTTTCCGAGGCGAGATAACCTCGTGCGCGACGCCCCGCAGGTTCTTTTCCGAAAACAGCTTTTACACAACCGCGGTCAACCGCATGACGCGCGGACATTTTTCAGGCGCCGTAACACTTGACGACGCCGTCCGGCTTTGCCGGCAGAGCTATATACCGGCGACCGCGCAGCCGCAGGCGGCGGAGCGCCCCGCGCCGGTTTCAAAGGCGGCTCCGGGAAGAGAGCCGTCCCGGCCGGCGATGCAGCTGGACGGCAGTCAACCGGCTGCGGCAGGGCGTGCGGCAAAAGAAGGCTCGAGCGGCTTTCGGCGTGGCGGGCGGGCTAAGGCGGCGTCGCGCGTCAAGGGGGGAGGGCAGTGATTGTTATAAAAAACGCCAAGGTGCGGCGTTTGCTTAAAATTCTTGTACCTGCGCTGTTTATCCCGGGCGTAATAGCCGCCGGCTCATATATTTTTCGCGACCGCAACTATTTTGCGGCGACACTTGCGGTGGCAATGCTGTCGCTGGTACTGTTTATTGCCGGTTTCGAGCGCAAGAAAACAGGCACGCGCCGGCTGATAATCGTGGCTGTGATGGTTGCGCTGTCGGTCGCGGGCAGGTTTATTCCGTTTTTCAAGCCCGTCACGGCGCTGACGGTCATAACCGGCGCGTATCTCGGCGGCGAGGCTGGGTTTCTTGCGGGTTCGATGTCGGCGGTTATCTCGAACTTTTATTTCGGGCAAGGACCGTGGACTCCGTTCCAGATGTTCGCGTGGGGGCTTGTCGGCCTATTTGCCGGGCTGCTCGGCGAGCCGCTGCGGCGCAGCCGCGCGCTTGTTGTGCTGTACGGCGCAGTTGCGGGCGTGACATACTCGGTCGTCATGGACGTGTGGACCGTGCTGTGGTACAACAAGGGTTTTGACCCCGCGCTCTATCTCGCGGCGCTCGGCACCGCGCTGCCCCATACGCTGCTTTACACCGCATCAAACGCTGTTTTCCTGTGGCTTTGCGCAAGACCGTTCGGCGAAAAGCTCGATCGCGTGAAAATCAAATACGGTGTGTGAAACGTTTTGGCAGCTTGCTTGCGCTGCCGTCAAATGCAGCAATAAATTTGCCGCCGCACCCCGTGAAGGGAAGCGGCGGCTTTTTTATGCGAACGTTACGGGATCGGAGTAACCGGGCTTTATGACTACGTTTTCTTTGTCGCGGATGCACTCGTCATAGACATCTTTCCATTCGTGCGGCGAGTACTCCTCATAGTACACCGAGATATACTTTTTGGGCTTGCCCGTCGTTTTGCTGACAATTTCGGCTATTTGCTCGGCGGCCAGCCTCACCTGCTCCGGCGAGGCGCCTTTTATCGCTTTTATGACAATGTGCGGCATGTCTGGATTCTCCTTTACTTATCAGTGCATGTATTCGGGCAAAAATGCGGGGTGGATGGTGTTTGTCACATACCCGCGCAGCTGAGAAAGGTTGGTCGAAAAGCCGTAATTTTTTGTGCCCATGCGGGAGGCAAGCTCCTCGGTAAAATCGCGCATCAGGTAAATTTTCTGGCTGAAATAGTTTGTGGCATAGAAGAAAACCGTCGGCACAAACACAGGATTATCTATAAACCAGCCGTCCTCCCCTTCGGTGATGTCAAACGTCATAACGCCGCCCACCATGTTATAAGGCGCTACCATCAGCGACACGATGTTGCCGAGCGAGTAGATACACAGTGTGTCGCCGCCGTCTTTGCCGGTCAGCCATGTGATAGGCTGCACGACATGCGGGTGATGGCCGATTATAACGTCGACGCCAAGGTCTGCCATGTACTGCGCAAGCGAAACCTGATGTGCGGTGGGCGCAAACATGTTTTCCTCGCCCCAGTGAATAGACATAAACACCAGGTCGGCGACTTTTTTTGCCGCCCCCACCTGTGCCGCGATTTCGGCATAGTCGATATAGGGGATATAAAACTCGGAATTTTGGGGCAGCGAAAGCCCGTTTGTCGAATAGGTATAGGATAGCAGCGCTATTTTGAGACCGTCGCGCTCAATGGTGCGGATTTTTTTATAATCCTCATAATTTCGATAGCCGCCTATCATTACCACCGGCTGCGATTCCCAGAAGTCTATTGTGCCACGCAGCCCGACCTCGCCTTTGTCGACCATGTGATTGTTTGCAATGTTGACAATATCAAACCCGAGGTCGACAAGATCCCGGCCGATGTCCTGCGGCCCGTTGAAACGCGGGTAGTTAGAGTTGCCGAGCTCGTCGCCGCCCATCAGCGTCTCCTGATTTATAAATGCGATGTCGGCGTCGCGTATCATGTCGGCAATCTCGTCGAACACCGGAGCAAACCAGTATTCGCGCCCCTCGCGCCCCTGAGCGCGCTGCTTTGCCTCGAGCCAGATGCCGGTATGCACCACATTATCTCCGACCGCGACAAACGAGTAGCTGCGTCCGCCTTCTTTCCTCGTGTGCTTGCGGGACGGCTCGGTTTTCACCTCTCGGCTGCCTTGAGGCAAAGTGATAGGTTTTTGTTCCGTGTTCTCGGTTTCAACTTGGGTTTGCTTTGTTTCGGTACGAATCTGCTCGACTTCGGCTTGAGTTTGCGCATCATCATTTTGAGCCGGCGTCACCTCCGGCTGGGTTTCAGCCGCGGTTTCATAACTGTCAGGCTCGACGGGCTCAATGTAAGGCGATATGCGCGCCGGATATGAAATCGGCGTGGTTTCGGCTGCCGTTTCGAGCACGGCTGTGGTATCGCTGCCCTCGGAGTGCGCGTCGGCACAGCCAGCGGCAAGCGCCAATGCGGCCGCAAGCAATACCAAAATAAAGGCCGAGACATAGCGTGATTTTTTCATTGCATGTTTTCTCCGCGCTGCTCAAGAAGTCCTGCTTTTCTGATTGCATTAAATATGCGATTTTTCAGGCCTTTATATTCGCGGCTAAGCTCGCAGAGCATCTGCTTTACTGCTTCGCGCTGCGTATTGCCATCTGCGGGGCAGATAGGCGGCGCGACGGGTAGATTGTTGCGCGCAGCAAAATCTCGTATTGAGATTTCGGGGACATATATAAGCGGCCGAATAACGGTTATGTTGCGCCGCGACAGGTATGTCACCGGGAAAAAAGCGCCCAGCCGCCCCTCATGAATAAGATTAAGGAAGAAAGTTTCGATAAGATCATCGTTGTGGTGCCCGTAGGCTAACTTGTTGCAGCCCAGAGAGACGGCGGTATCGTTGATTATACCTCTGCGCATGTTGGAACAAAGCGAGCAGGGCGAACGCTCTGCTCGGTCCTCGAATATCACGCGCGCCATGTGTGTGGGTACTATATGAAAGGGAACATCGAGCGCCCGGCAGAGCTTTGCGATGCCCTCAAAATCGGGTGCGCCGCGTCCTATCTCGGCAAACCCCATGTCTATTGTAACCGCATGCAGTGTAAACTTCTTCGGGTAAAAGCGGCGCAGCTCGGCCAAAATGCATAGCAGCGTAAGCGAGTCCTTTCCGCCCGAAACGCCTACGGCTATACTGTCGCCGTCCTCTATCATGTTAAAATCGTCAACTGCACGTCGTGCATAACTTAAGAGATTCTTTTTTCCTTCAAAATCCATAAAACCATTCAACCGCCGGCTGTGCGGTGCATAGAATTTTTACGAGGTGATTTAAAATTGGCGATAAAAATATATATCGACCAAGGGCACAACCCGGTCAACCCAAATGCGGGCGCCGAAGCTCACGGCTTGCGCGAGCAGGATTTGGTGTACGAAATAGGCGTGCTGCTTGCCGACCTACTGCGCGCAAACGGCAACTTTGAGGTCATGCTGTCCCGCAACACACCCGACGAAATCATCGGCACGTCCAACCTGACGAGCCTTCAAATACGCGTAAACGAAGCCAACTCGTGGCCGGCCAACTTTTTTATAAGCCTGCACACAAACGCGTCTACAAATCCCGCGGCGACAGGCACCGAAGCGCTTGCCTATTCTCGCGCCTCACAGGGATATGTGATGGGAGACCATATAACTCGGTGGGTGTCTCGCCTGACGGGGCTGCGAAACCGCGGCGTTATGTTGCGCCCCGGCCTTTATGTGCTGCGCAATACCAACATGCCCGCGGTGATTGCCGAGCTGGGATTCATCACAAACCTGCACGACGCCACGCTCTTGTCTCAGCAGCCCGACCTATTTGCGGAAGCTTTATACAGGGCGATTCTCGAATATTACGGCCTGTAATCCGCCGCGCTCAAGTGGCTTTGATATATATGTGAAATACATACCACAGTCGCCGCCGGCGTCGCCGGTATTTCCATACTGCAAACATCTGCCCGCAGAGCCGATTTGTTCGGCGCGCGAGCAGATGTTTTATTTATTTGCTGCCGCTGACCCAGAATACAGAGGTTTTGCTTGGCAGCGTGAGTTTTGCTTTTGTGCGCCCTCCGTCATGCTCGGACTGGAGGCGGCGTATTCTGCCGGTGTGGGGGTTCCATTCCTCGAGCGTGTGACGACCGCGCAAAGTAACGGTACATTCGCAGTCGGCTGTCGTGGTGTTTGAAAAGTACCAGATGTCGCAGCCTGCATAATACCTGTGTATATAGTTGAACATGCCGCCGCTTCTTATACCGCGGTTGGCTCGCAGAGCCTCGAACTGCGGATAAAACAGGTTGAGTATACCGCTGTTTTCGACGCGCGGCTGGCCTTCAATGGTGACGTCCCAGTCGATGTCCAGTCTGCCGAGCACCGCATCGAGCTCGGGTGCGGAAATAAGGTCGGTGCCGTCGGCTGCTGTCTGCGAAAGCTGTATAAAATAAGCCTCGCCGCCGGCATCGTTTCTATTGTAGTAAACCTGCGTAAACGAGTTGATGTCGTCCTTTGCAACGCCGAAGATAAAGCGGATTGTCTCGGCAAGCTCTTCGTCGGCTTCCTCGGCATGCTCGGGCTCGGTGAATGCGGTGAAGGGAAGCTCGTCGGTCGCCACAATCTTTCCGCCGCACTCGAAAAACTTTTTCGCAATGCGCATGCTGCGCAAATCGGTCATGGAGGCGCCGGGCAGGACGAGCACTCTGAACTGCTCGCTGTTGTAATCGTTGTGCATATACAGCACGCCGTCCTCTGCATAGCAGTTTTCCGCAAACACCTCTGGATGTATAACCGTAACGTCGCGCCCGCAGTAGTTGAGCAGCGCGTTGATAAGGTTCATGTAATCGGCGTTGACCGGCGTTGTCGGGTACTCAAAATCGGTGTCGACTTTGGCACTGTAGAGTTTCATCTGCGACTGCAGCGAGTAAATGGGATAAAGCAGCGCTATGTCACAGACATGGCGCCCGCCGCGCAGCATAGTCTGGGCGCGCGTCACAAAATCGCACCAGTCCGGCAGCAGATCCCGCAGCTTGACCTCGCCGAACACATAATCGCGCGCCATAAGCAGGTTGACACCCCGCGCAAATGCGTTCATAGCGTCGCTGTAAAGGATATTTCTGCCCATCAGGTAATAGTCGCCGAAGATGTCGCAGGTGACAAGCTCTCTGTCCCAGCAGTAAGCAGCGGACGAGGCGATTTTCAGCCCGTTTATGCCGTAGGCATAAGCGCGCGAGAGGGTCACGCCGGGCGCGCCGAGATATTTATGAAACAGCATACCGTCGCCGAACAGCCACGGCGCGGCGGTCGTCTTGGGCTCGGCAACGCTGGCAGTTGCGATTATGCCGCGGGCGCGCGTAAAGTCGCTGAGTGCGCGGAAAAAGCCTTCCGTCAGCATTTTCGCGCGGCAGTTCGCCAAAAGCGCCGTATAGCGGGCGGTGTTCGGCCCGACGTCAAGGAACAGCGCGGGATAAAGCGGCTCGGCGTCAAATCCGAACTCTTTTTTAAACACGCGGTTGAAATCGGGGCTCCACTGCCTGCGGTTGGCGGTCTGAAACGCTATACCGGTGCTGACCGTCATCGCTATGGACTCCGATTTGCCTTCACCCAAAAGCCGCTTGAAAGTATACGTCAAAAAGGCAAGCGAAGCCTCATACGAGAGGTAATCGACGCAGTCGGAATCATCGTCGTCCTCGCAGACAAACTGCAGCAGGTTCCAGTTACCGTCGGGGACTTTCCATACTATCCTGTCGCCTGCCAAAAATTCGCGCAAATCGATCGTCTTGCCGGTGTCAATCTCATAAGCGCAAACAGACATCAGCGTGCCGTCATTACGCAGCGGCCGGTCGACGCGCTCGCCGGCGGTACACATGTACTCGATCATGGTCAGGCGCTTTGCGCGGTACTGGGGATATGCAGCGGTAAAGCGTCCGCCCCCTCTACCGCTAACCGGTCCCTTATCGGAGTCGACATCGTCGCACAGCACGACCTCGAGCCCCGCTTTTTTACACTTTTCTATGAGTGCCCGCATGGCTGCTATATATTCGTCCGAGCCGTATGCGGGCAGAGTAGCGGAGGTCGGCTGCAGCACAACTCCCCCAAAACCAGCCTTTTTATAATCGCTTATGCGGGTGCTGATAAACTCATTGTCCAGGAGATTGCCGTTAAGCGGGAAAAATGTATACGGCCGGTTTTCTGGTTTGGGATTTGCAAAGCACTTTCTCAGCTCTCCGTAGTCTTTCAAAAGCTCCGGCACCGCATGCCTCACCTCCGTTTATAACATAGGACCTTTAAGTTAATAAATTATACCATAAAGTAACCGCAATGTAAACGGGAATAGCAAAAAATACCCGCAGTTTTTAACAAACCGCGGGTATTAGAGGCAGCCGGGCGGAAATTCCACCCGGCCGGCTATGTTTTATTCTTCGTCCGACGGCACGATCAATCCGTAGTTGTTGTCTTTGCGCTTGTAGACAACATTAGTATCTCCCGTTTCGTCGTTGATAAAGACGTAAAACGAGTGTTCAAGCAGATTCATCTGCAAAATTGCTTCTTCGGGCGACATAGGTTTGATGGGGAATTCCTTTACGCGGATTTTGAATTCTCCTTCTTCCTCGACGGTCTCTGTTGGCGATGCGGCATCGGGCAGAAACGCGCCTTCGCGCAGCCTTTTTTCAAGTCGGGTCTTGTTTTTGCGGATTTGGCGCTCTATGGCCTCCATTGCTTCGTCAAGCGCGTTTTGGAACGTTGAGTCTTCCTGCTCGCTGCGGTAAAATGTGCCGCCGGAAGTGATGGTCAGCTCCAGAATCTCCTTTCCGCGCTCGCGTCTAAGCGTGATATGTGCAACCGCATCGTCACGGAAAAACTTGTCGAATTTCGAAAGCTTTTTCTCAAACCATCCCTTGAGGTCATCCGTGACATCGATACGTCTGCCGACTACATTGATTTTCATATTGCGTACCGTCTCCTTTGCCCGTTATTTTGGTGCAAATTAATTATATCATTTTATTGTGCCAAAATAAATAAGAATCCTTGAAACAAATATCAAGATTTTATTAATAATTACCTTTTGCGACAATTATAAAATAATAAGCGCTGTTGCCGGCGAATGAATAAATGAAAGACGCGGCGCGGAAACTTGCATGGGCGAGACTGTTTTTTGACATGTTGCAAAGCATGATAAAACTTGACAAGCAGGGCGGGGAAAGGTATAATTGATGGTGCAAAAGCTGTTTATCCGGTATACATATTAGCAACAAAAATAACAAATAAATAAGGATATAAACCGTCAGATGAAAAAAATCGACATCCTTGTGGTAGGCGGCGGAGGCCGCGAACATGCAATTATCAAAAAGCTGAGCGAAAGTCCGCGCTGCGGAAAGCTCTATGCCGCGCCCGGCAATGCAGGAATAGCGAAGCTGGCAGAGTGCCTGCCTGTTGCCGCGACGGATCTTGACGGGATTGTTGCAGCCGCGCAAGAGCTTAGCGTCGGCTGCGTTTTCGTGGCGCCCGACGATCCGCTCGCACTCGGGCTTGTCGACCGGCTGCAGGCTGCGGGCATACGCACATTCGGACCTACTGCGGCTGCCGCCGAAATCGAGGGCAGCAAAGTATTCGCAAAAGGGCTGATGAAAAAATACGGCATCCCGACCGCCGCCTATGAGGTGTTCTGCGACCCGGATTTGGCAATAGAGTATATCGACCGCACAGATAAATACCCCGTCGTTATAAAAGCAGACGGGCTTGCGCTGGGTAAGGGTGCAAGTATAGCGCAAAATCGCGCGGAGGCGGTCGACGCGATTAATTCCATAATGCGCGAAAAGGCGTTCGGACGCTCGGGCGACCGCGTGGTGGTCGAAGAATATCTTACCGGGCCGGAACTGACAGTGCTCGCCTTTACGGACGGCGAGACAGTGTCGCCCATGGTGTCTGCGCAGGACCATAAAAGGGTGTTTGACGGCGACAGAGGCCCGAACACCGGCGGAATGGGAGCGATTGCGCCCAGCCCGCACTACACGCCCGAACTTGCGGAGCGCTGCATGAGGGAGATATTTATGCCCACAATAGCGGCGCTGGCTGCCGAAGGACGTGTGTTCCGCGGTGTTATCTATTTCCAGATGATGATTACGGCGGACGGGCCTAAAGTCATTGAGTACAACGCGCGATTTGGCGACCCGGAGGCGCAGGTGGTGCTTCCGCTGATGAAAACAGATCTGCTGGATGTCATGGACGCTGCTATCGACGGAAAGCTTCGGGAGCTTCAAATCGAATGGGACAGCCGCGCCGCGGTCTGCGTTTGCATGGCGAGCGGGGGATATCCCGTAAAATACGAAAAAGGCTTTCCGATAACCGGACTTGACGAGGCGGCCGGCGACGATATATTCGTCTATCATGCCGGTACAGCCGAAAAAGACGGTCAAACAGTTACGGCGGGCGGTCGTGTGCTCGGTGTCACGGCGCTCGGCAATAACCTGGAGGAGGCAGCGGCAAGGGCTTATGCCGGCGTCGCGAAGATAAAATTTAAGGGTGCTCATTATCGCACCGATATAGGCCGTAATTTAAAATGAAACAAAATATTTTAAGTCAGATTAAAACTTTGATGCCCGAGCTGTCGAAAGGGCAGCGCGCAATCGGCCAATTTATCTTAAATTCATACGACCGCGCCGCATATCTGACAGCCGCAAAACTGGGCAAAGAGGTGGGCGTTTCGGAGTCCACCGTCGTCCGCTTCGCAAATGCGCTGGGCTATGAAAGCTATCCGGCTCTGCAAGAGTCGCTGCGCGACCATATCCGCACGATGCTTACCTCTCGGCAGCGGTTGAGCGTTGCGGGCGAGCGGCTTGGCGACGGCGACATACTCGAGCAGGTAATGAACTCCGACATGAAACGCCTGCGCGCAACGCTCGAGACCATCTCGCGCGAGGATTTCAACCGTGCTGTGGACATGCTGCTACAGGCAAGGCGCATTTACATTATCGGGATGCGCTCGTCGGCTTCGCTTGCGACATTTGCCCACTTTTATTTCAGGCTGATTTTCGAGGAAACTCAGCTTGTTCAGACAACCAGCGGCAGCGAGATTTTCGAAAGCCTGCTTCGCATCAAACCGGAAGATGTCGTGCTTGCGATTTCCTTCCCGCGATACTCGAAGCGCATAATCAACGCCGTCGAGTATGCAAAATCGCGCGGGGCAAGCGTCATTGCGCTGACCGACAGCTCCGACTCGCCAATCGCCCTGCCTGCCGACTGCAGACTGCTTGCAAAAAGCGAGATGGCATCGTTTGTCGATACGCTTGTCGCGCCGCTTTCGATTATCAACGCGCTGATTGTTGCAATTGCTCAAAAGAAACGCGACGAGCTGGGCGAGCTGTTCGACCGGCTTGAAGCGATATGGGACAGATACGACGTTTATGATAAACGCATACACTCCTGACATTATAGGCAATTCGGACACACCGGAGGCCGGACGCTAATGCCGCCCGTGAATGTGGCGGTGGTGGGCGGCGGGCCGGCGGGTATGACGGCGGCAATCTTCGCGTCGGAGGCGGGCGCAAATGTCACGCTCTTCGAGCGTAAAGACAGGCTCGGCCTAAAGCTCGGTATCACCGGAAAAGGCCGCTGCAATCTGACAAACAACTGCCCGCCGGACGAGTTTTTGCGCTCTGTGCCGACCAATCCCCGGTTTCTATACTCGTCGCTGTACGCTTTTTCGCCGCAGGATGTGATGGCGTGGTTCGAGACGCTTGGCGTGCCGCTTAAAACCGAGCGCGGAAGGCGCGTGTTTCCGGTGTCGGATAAAGCGTCCGACGTGGTGGGCGCTCTGCGACGCGAGGTGACAAAAAACTGCCACGTTATCCGCGAGCGAGTGACCGGGATTTGCGAAGAGGGCGGGGAAGTGAAAGGTCTTCGCACCGCAAAAAGCATGTATAGCTTTGACCGCGTCATTGTCGCGACGGGCGGCATGTCCTATCCCGCAACCGGCTCCGAGGGCGACGGGTTTAGGTTTGCCGAGGCGCTCGGGATAGAGGTTGTGCCTCCAAAACCTGCGCTTGTGCCGCTTGAGACTGTCGAAAGCTGGTGCGCCGAGGCGATGGGGCTTTCGCTTAAAAACGTGGCGCTGAAGGTAATTGACACCGAGTCGAGCAAAACCGTGTACGAAGATTTCGGCGAAATGATATTTACGCATTTCGGTGTAAGCGGGCCGATGATACTTTCGGCATCGTCATATCTTGCCGGTTTTGCGCCCGGCAAGTACCGCATTTCGATCGACCTCAAGCCCGCACTCGACCTGCGCCGGCTCGATGCGCGAGTACTGTCCGATTTCGCCAAATACTCAAACCGCGACTTTATAAGCTCACTTGGCGATCTCTTGCCGGCAAAACTGATACCCGTTATTGTCAAACTGTCGGGCATCGACCCGCACCGCAAAGTCCACTCCGTTACCAAAGCCGAGCGCGCAACGCTCGTTTCCCTGCTGAAGGGGCTAACATGCACCGTCAGACGCACGCGACCCATCGATGAGGCGATTGTCACCTCGGGCGGCGTTAAGGTGACCGAACTGTCCCCAAAAACTATGGAGTGCAAAAAGATTCGCGGGCTTTATTTTGCGGGCGAGGTAATAGATGTCGATGCCTATACAGGGGGATTCAACCTTCAGATTGCATTTTGTACCGGACGCGCCGCGGGCATAGCGGCGGCGCAAAGCTGAGTTTATTTTTGCGCGCCGGAAAACGCGCATAGGCATATATTTTCGTTTACACAGAGGTTAAGATGAGTTACAATATAGCCATCGACGGGCCTTCGGGCGCCGGCAAAAGCGTGCTGGCAAAAAAACTGGCGCGAAAGCTGGGATTCAAATACGTCGACACCGGCGCTATATACCGCTCGGTGGGGTACTATATGTACGAGCATGGTATTGACGTCTCGGACGCGTCGGCGGTTGAAGATGCGCTGGAAAACGTCGATATACGGCTCGATTATTCATGCGGGGGGCAGCAAGTGCTTGTCAACGGCGTCGATTACGGCGATAAAATCAGGCTGCCAGAAATATCCATGTACGCCTCGGCTGTCGCGGCGATACCCGCCGTGCGAAAGAAGCTGCTCGACGTGCAGCGCGAGGCCGCGAAAAATCACGATACAGTCATGGACGGGCGGGACATAGGCACGGTAATACTGCCCGACGCCGATGTGAAGATATTTCTTTCGGCCAGCCTTGAAAGCCGCGCACATCGGCGCTGGCTGGAGCTGCTTGAAAAAGGAGTTGAAACGACATTTGAGGAGGTACGCGCCGACATGCAGCGGCGCGACCATCAGGACTCCACACGCGCGCAGGCGCCATGTGTACCGGCCGCCGATGCAGTGCTGCTTGACAACACAAACATGCCGCCCGATGAAACGCTGGAGGCGGCGCTTGAGATAGTACGAGCAAAGCTGGGGGAGCTTGTGAAGTGACGAAATTCTATGCGTGGGCATATAAGTGTTTTCGGCCGCTCGTGATGAAAATATTTAACATTCATATAACCGGCTCTGAAAATGAGCTGCCTGAGGGCGGCTGTCTTGTCTGCGCAAATCACATATCCAACTTTGACGTTATAGTACTTGCCGCAGCGCTGAAAAGGCAGCTGCGCTATCTTGCGAAAGCCGAGCTTTACCGTGTGCCTATATTGCGGAGACTGATAAGAGCGCTGGGCGCATTTCCGATAAAGCGGGGCAGCGGCGACGTCGGAGCCATTAAAACAACGCTTCGGCTGCTCGAGCAGGGCGAGATGGTCGGCTATTATCCCCAGGGCACGCGCCACATCGGCGTTGACCCCCGCACAACTCCTGTCAAGCACGGGATAGCGATGATAGCGTCGCGCGCCAAAGTGCCGGTGCTGCCCGTGTGCATACAGACGAAAAACTATCGGATCGTGCCTTTCCGACGCATCGACGTGCGGATAGGCAAGCCGATTTATCCCGAGGAGTACGGCATTGCCGCCCGCACTCCCGAAGAATATAAACGCGTTTCAGAGTATATCTTCAAAAAGATAACCGAGATGATAGAGGACTGACTGGCATGGAGATTATAGTCGCCAAGCGTGCCGGATTTTGTTACGGCGTCAAGCGCGCCGTCGATACTGTGCGCAGGCTTTTGGCCGAAAACAAAAGCGGCAAAACGCAAATCTACACGCTTGGCAAGCTTATACACAACCCCGGCATAGTTGCGGAGCTAGAGGAGCTCGGCGTGCGTGCCATAAGCGAGGATATGATAGACGCGCTGGCCGAATCGGCGTTGCCGGAGCGTCCGGTAAAACTTGTCACTCGAGCGCACGGCATAACAAAAGAGATCACACAAAAGCTTCGCGCGCTTTCGGAAAAATATCCGCATTTCAGCTTTGAAGACTGCACATGCCCGTCGGTCAAGCGCATACACCGACTCGTAGCGGAGCATCCGGGTGCCGTTACCGTAATAATCGGCGACGAATGTCACCCGGAGGTTATAGGTATACGCAGCTTCGCTGACGGGCCGGTTTTTGTTTTTGCGTCGGCAGAGGCACTCGAGCAGGCGGCCGATATGCTGCGCAGTCTGCCCGAGGCCGAAGAAAACGGCGCAATTATGGTCGCGCAGACGACCCACCTGCTAAAAGATTATAAAATTTCTAAAAAAATTATTAAAAAGGTATATACAAAAGTAAAAATTTTTGATACAATATGTAGAGTGACGGAAAATCGGCAAGCCGAGGCTGATGAGCTGTCAAAAAAAGTCGACCTGATGATAGTTGTCGGCGGGAAAAACAGCTCGAACACAAATCGCTTGTATGAAACGGCGAGGCGAAACGGTACCCCAACGCTGCTTATTGAAAATGTATCCGAGCTGCGGGAATGGCTTGCGTCGCCTGCCGGTGCGGGCTTGACGTCGCCGCCTGTATATAAAGTGGGAATTACCGCCGGCGCATCGACGCCGAGCGGCATAATTGAGGAGGTCAAAACACTAATGACAGAGCAGGAAAAAAACCTGACAGCCGCAACAGCGGCAAACGCCGCGGAGACCTATGACGAAAACGACTTCGCGGGAATGCTTGAGGAATCACTTAAAACTATAAATATAGGAGAAACTGTAAGCGGAACAATTACCTTCGTTTCAGCCGCGGAAGTGCACGTGGATCTGGGAACGAAGTTTACAGGTATAATCCCGCAGTCCGAAGTTTCGGATGATCCCATGTATGACATTACCGAAGAGCTGAAAGTGGGCGACGAAATAAAGGCAGTCGTTACACATGTAAGCGATAAAGACGGTACCGCAATGCTTTCCAAAAAGCGCGCCGACAGCGTTTTGGCATGGCAAAAAGTGCAGGACGCATACCGCAACGACGACATAATCGAGGGCAAGGTAACCGAGGTTATAAAGGGCGGAGTGCTGTTTGACGTTGGAGCAACGAGGGTTTTTGTCCCCGCATCGCAGACCGGCGTCAGACGCGGAGACGACCTTTCGGTGCTTGTCGGTACAAAGCAGCGTGCCCGCATCATCGAGCTTGACGAACGCCGCCGCCGCGCAGTTGCATCGATTGCCGTGGTAAAACGCGAGGAGCGCAAAGCGCTTGAAGAACAGTTCTGGGCTACCGTAGAAGTCGGCAAAAAGTACACCGGCCAGGTCAAGTCACTCACATCCTACGGCGCATTTGTCGATCTCGGCGGTGTGGACGGCATGGTTCACACGTCCGAGCTTTCCTGGACACGCATTAAAGATCCGTCCGAAGTTGTCAGCGTCGGCGACGTTATCGATGTTTATGTAAAGGATTTCGATCCCGAACGCAAGCGCGTTTCGCTAACATATAAGACAGAGGAGAACAATCCCTGGAGAATCTTCACCTCCAAATATGAAATCGGCGACACCGCCGAGGTCAAGATTGTAAGCCTCACGTCATTTGGCGCATTTGCCGAGCTTGTACCCGGCGTCGACGGTCTCATTCATATTTCACAGCTTGCCGATCATCGCGTAAACACCCCGGCTGATGCAGTCAGTGTCGGCGATGTCGTCAATGTAAAGATAATCGACATTGACTATGAAAATCAAAAAATCAGCCTCTCCATCCGTGCATTGCTTGAAGAGCAGGCACTGGGCGAAGACCAGTACGAACAAGCGGAGCAGGATGAGACGCAGCCCTTTTATTCGACCGACAGCCCAAGCGACATTGAAATCGGCGACGACAGCGACAACTGATTTTTCCGCCAACATTTAAAAACGCCCGTAATCCGAAAATCGCTCGGATTACGGGCGTTTTTTTATGTGTGGGTTGGAAATCATCTGCCGGCGTCACCTGAAAGCTCGCCAAGCAGCTCCTTTAACCGCAGCGACGCCGAGTAAAGCTCGTTTTTCGAGTATTCGTCGCCAAGCCGCTTGTGCACGTCGGCGACAGCGTCGCGCAGCGTGCCGCCGTTTTTGACCAAGCTGTCGACAAGCAATGCCTCGGGCGATATTTTGTCTGCCTCATCTTCCGGTACAGCTTCATCGATCGGCAGGTGTATGACGAGCGTGTACTCACCCTTTTCGGCTGCGGGATTTGCCTCAAGCTCGGCAAGCACCGAGGCGGGCGAGCCGCGGTAAATGCGCTCGTGCAGCTTTGTAAGGTCGTTGCACAGGCAAAGCTCTGCTCGTGGCAGATGCTCCGAGAGCAAGCTCAGCGTCTTTTTCATGCGCATCGGCGACTCAAAGCATACGGACACCCTTATATCCGCGCCCGCAAGCCTATTTATAAATCGCAAAGCCTCGCCCTGCTCGCGCGGGAAAAAGCCGTAGAAGGCAAACGAGGTCGGCTCGAACCCCGACACCGAAAGCGCGGTTATCGGTGCCGACGGCCCGCACACTCCGATTACCTCAATTCCATTGCGCACCGCGGCGGATACGAGTGCCCAGCCCGGGTCGGAGATACAGGGCGTGCCAGCATCGGATACCAACGCGATGTTTTTGCCCGCAAGCAGCTCGGCGGCAAGCGCATCGGCCTGTTCGCGTTCGTTGAATTTGTGGTTTGAGACAGTGCGGCCTCGCAATCCGAGCAGCGAGAGCAGCTTTTTAGTGCTGCGCGTGTCCTCCGCTGCGATGATGTCGACTTCCTCGAGTGTCCGGCGCGCGCGCTCGGTTATATCTTCAAGATTGCCAATCGGCGTCGCCACGACATATAGCTTTCCCGGCATAGTCATTCTCCCTTTGACGCGAAGGGCGGGGCATGCCGGCAAACCTCTGTGCGATTTGCCGTCCGCCCCGTACCTTCGATTGCAAGTTGTTCTGTGATTTGTGCAGTTAGCTGCCGCAAGTGTATGTGCAGCTGCGCTGTTTAGTCAAACGCAAGCACCGTGCAGCTCTCTTTTGTGCGGGGAGCTGCCATGCAGTGCTCCATCTCTGCCGCCCAGCGCTTATAGTGTTCGGTCGTTTTGTGGTATTCGACTGCGTCCTGATCTTTGAATACCTCATACAGGATGTATGTGTTCGGGTCGGTCGAGCTGTGCAGCACGTCAAATCTGATGTTGCCCGGTTCGCGGCGCGTGTTCTCGTGATTGTAAAGCGTGACTTTTTCAAACGCTTCGCGCATCTCGGGCTTGACAGTGACGGTAACAATATTTACGACCATATTACTCAACCACTTTGAAAAATTCGAGTTCTTCGCCCGACGGGCCATAGACAAATGCAACACGCAGGGTCATGGGTTGGGGCTTCGAGTCAAGCGGTACGGTGGCCGGCTCGGTTTTGACCTTCGCACCGGCTTTGACCGCTGCCGCAAACGCCGCGTCAACGTCGTCGCAGCAGAATGCGAGATGGATGTAGCGGCCGGTTTCGGCATGCTCGCTGCCGCCGGCAAACAGCTCAAGGATAGTGCCGTCGCCGATGTCAAGCATCTGGATACGGCCGTCGCCCTCGCCCCAGCCGGCAAGCGGCTTCATGCCGAGGCCTTCGGTATAGAATTTTAAGGACTCTTCGAAATTGTGTGCCTTGAGCGCGATGTGATGGAATCCCATTCCGGAAATAACCTTGTTTGCCATTGCAGTGTCTCCCTTTATAAGCTTTCTTGTTTTTCGCACGTCCTCGGCAACCGATGCTGCCGCGGCAGCGGTAAAAATAACGGACAGTACAGTCGCGGCGCCGTATGCACCGCCGAAGTTAAGCGTTCTGGTCGCGCAGAAAATGCAGACCGGCAGAGGCAGGCACATGAGCATAATTGCAGAGCGTCTTGAGACCGCTGCAGCGCAGGCAAGCGCCGATGCCGCACAGAAGGGAACCGGCAGAAAAAGAAGCACCAGCGTTGCAATCAGCTTGTGCCCGGAAAGTACTGCCGCTATCGCGCCGAGCGATATAAGCGCTGCCGGCAGCGCGCAAACAACCGCCGCGATAAAGCCTTTGCGTGCGCCCGTACCGCGCCGGAATATCAGCACCCGTGCGACTGTTGCAATCGCCGCAAATGCCGCGAAAAACACGGCGGGGGGCACATAATTCAGTGCGTCGTAAGTGTTTCCCAGCTTGAGCGCTGCCGCCCCCGCCGCAACGGTCAAAGCGCAAAGCGCAAGCGGCAGCGCTCGTGCCATGCCAAAACGCAGGTCGCGCCCGCAACTGAGCAGCACGCATATTCCCGACGCGACGGAGGGCACTATCAGGCTGTCAAGCGCGCCTGTCTTGTCTGCCGACGGTGCCGGTGACAGCATATACGGCGGAAAAATAAAAACGCATTTAGCTACAGCTGCTGCAAGCGTACCTGCCATCAAAATCAGAGACAGGTATGTAAGAAAATCACTGTATGAAAGCCTTTTCACCGGCCAGGTCGGCATATTAGGTGCCGAAAGAGTCGGTCAGGTCAGCAACAGCCTCCACACCTTCTTTTTTCACGGTCGAGGTCGCAATCTTTTCGCGCAGATACTGGTAGAACTCCTCGCCGTCATTTTCGACTTCTACCCAATCTTCTTTCCAGGTAGAGAGCATCATTGCGTTTGCAAGCGCAACCATTTTGATGCCGTCCCGCCCGTCGCAGAGCAGGGGCTCGCCGTGGAGGATGTGGTTGGTGAAGTTCTGCAAAATGCCCTTGTGCTGTGTGCCGTGTCCGCCCGGCTGGGTGAGGTCGATAAGCTCATAGTCTATCCTGTCAAATCCCTTATCGGATTTGAAGGTGTTTTCGCGTTCGTCGACGGCAAGCTTCCAGTAGGATATTTTGCCGCCTTCGTATACAATTTTGCCGCGGCTGCCGGTAATCTCAAGCCGGTTGGTGCCGGGATATTCGCCGGTCGTGGTGATGAAAACGCCGGTCGAGCCGTCGGGATATTCGGCATAAGCGGTGACGTCGTCCTCTACCTCAATATTGTGGTACTTGCCGAACGAGCAGAATGCGCGGATTCGGGTCGGCATGCCGAATATCCACTGCCAAAGGTCGAGGTTGTGAGGTGCCTGGTTGAGCAGCACCCCGCCGCCTTCGCCCGCCCAGGTGGCACGCCATGCGCCGCTGTCATAATATGACTGGGTGCGATACCATTCGGTGATAATCCATACGCAGCGCTTGAGCTGACCGAGCGCGCCCGACTGAACAATCTCGCGTATTTTCTGATACTGCGGGCTTGTGCGCTGGTTGTACATCACGCCGAAAGCGCATCCGCTCTCGTCGGCCGCGTCGATGAACTCGCGCACTTTTTTGACGTAAACGCCGACGGGCTTTTCGGAAAGGACGGCAATCCCGCGCTTGAAAGCGTCGATGCCAATAATGGGATGGTGATAGTGTGGTGTGGCGATCAAAACCGCGTCGCAAAGACCGCTGTCGAGAAGGTCCTGATAATTCTCAAAGCAGGCGACGTCTTTGGTGTTGGCGCGCGCCCACTCGAGCCGCGACGGTTTGATGTCGCAAACGGCTGTCAGGACAGCGCCCTCGATTTCGCCGTTTCCGAGCCAGCCAACATGTCCCGTTCCCATGTTGCCGATACCGATAACGCCGTATCTAACCTTGTCCATGGATTTTACCCCCCAAAATTTTGTTTGCCTGCTGTATTGTACAATATATTTATACTTTTTTCAAGGCATAGATGAAAACCTTTGCCAAAATATTTAGGTAACGTGGTTGCAACTGTCACTTTTAACGCTTGGTATGACTTCACGCCGGCGGGCGGACACAGAAAGCACATAAGCATGCGCATAAGCGGCTTTGCTCACGAGTGCGTCTTCATCGGCAGCCCCGGTAAATAAAACACCCCGGCGTACGGGATACGCCGGACGCGGGCAATCGCCTGCGCAGAAAATCAAAATACGCCCGGCGAGCGGGCGTATCGAAGGATGCAGGATATATGGCTTAGCTTATCTATGCCGCAGCTTATTTAGCAGCGGTCGCTTGGCATGCTGTTTTGCCTGATCTTGTCTTATTTATATTGATTGTTCCAAGTTTGGCCTTTATTTTCCTGCGGCTCGTTGTGCTTTGCGTTGCGAGCGTTGTTTGATTTATCTTCTGCCTGATTGTATCTGTTTTCGGCGTTGTTGCGATTGTTTTGTGCGGGATTGTTGTTTTTGTTGTCGAAAATATTGAGCGCTTCCGGTATTGACGCGGTCTCGGCGCGTTTTTGTTTGGCCTGTTTGTTTTCGGAGCCGT
Source organism: Clostridiales bacterium UBA3953 (assembly GCA_002385415.1). GTDB lineage: Bacteria > Bacillota > Clostridia > Oscillospirales > CAG-272 > DTU078. The sequence goes on along the minus strand of DGDL01000017.1, from coordinate 1,205 downwards.
GTGTATCTCGGACATCCGGCCGCTTCATGCCTTTTTTGGCCATGGCTTATCACCTCACGATTAGTTTAGCTCAGCACGACTCGGTCTATACCATATAAATTTTATAAGCAATCCCTAAAATTGTAATGCGGATGACTACATATATAATTATCAATTAATTTACAAAATAAATAGTTTGTTAACAATATTTTAAAAAGTGATTTGCAGTATTGCAGATTTTCACAAAATGTATTATAATATCATTATCAAATTTATCGGAGGAAAAACTAGCAATGAGCAAAGAATTCATTCGCTCTGTCGCTTGTGTGTTGCTCGCCGCAATCGCGGTAACCACATTTGCGTCTTGCGCGAATAATTCCGCGGACACCGGCAAAACGGCAAATGTAACCGAAGCCACGTCCGAAACCGAAAAGAAATGGCTTGACAACCTTCCTGAAGATATCAATTTGGAAGGACGCGAGATCAGGCTCATCACAAACGACCAGGAGTCGTTTGAATCTGTAGAGGAGGCTATCGACGTCGTCGATACCGCGGTATATAACCGTAACGTCAAAATAGAGGAAAGGCTCAACTACAAGCTTGCACCACAGTTTTATACCGAGTGGGGCGAGGCTGCCACACAGATTAGAAACAGCGTAACCGCAGGAAGTGACGACTATGATGTGTACGGCGGTTACAGCTACTGGTCAATTGCGCTTGCAACCGACGGATACATGCGCAACCTTACCAACATGGAATATCTCGATTTCGATCAGCCGTATTGGGGCAAGAAGTTTATCGACGCAATGGCATATAGAGACTATATCTACTGGGCAACAGGCGATATAGTTTTAAACTACACCGACGGTATATATGCAACCTTTGTCAACCACGACAAATGGAAGACCTACTTCCCGGATACCGACCTCTATCAGCTTGTGCTTGACGGCAAATGGACGCTTGAAAAGCTGACCGAGCACGCCGTTGCTGCATACAGCGACCTCAACGGCAACGGTCAGGTTGACGCCGACGACTTTGTCGGGTTTGTTTACTCGCTTGAAGACTGCATCGACGGCATGGCGATGGCTGCCGGCGTTAAGTTTACAGAGTTTGACGCCGACGGCGTGCCTTACATTGTCATTACCTCCACCGGACTTGACAGGGCGGTACGCTTCACCGAGCTTCTCACCAACCTTTGCCAGTCGTCCGGTGCCTTCCAGGCCACA
>DGDL01000045.1:7709-7851 GCA_002385415.1 Clostridiales bacterium UBA3953 | reverse complement strand
TTGTCATCGTCGCCGTTTTTGTTGTTATTGCCGGAGCCGGTCGTGCTGCCCAGCTGCTTTTTCACTTCAAGAACGTCATCATACTGCTTAGAGGTTACATCCTCCAGGTATATTACCACATAAAATACCGTGCTGTCCCTCT
>DGDL01000045.1:4143-7460 GCA_002385415.1 Clostridiales bacterium UBA3953 | reverse complement strand
TCCTCATCAACACCCGAAAGCAGGCTCAATACTTTAATTCTTTCATTGACTTTATTCCAATGATTTGGATCCTCAAGCGGGTTCGTGGTATCTCTATACAGACTGCTGTCCAATCTCTCAAGCAGCTTTGTAAAGGTTGACTGATATTTATTGTTATCAATCTTATTTACTAAATCTTCTATATCTCTCAAAGAGTCGTTGGGGTAGTAGATGACAATCTTGTTTCCGTTATCGTCGCCGTAGGGGACATAAGTCAGTACACTGGGCAGTTTGGCGTTGTCGATAAGCCGCTTTGCTTCACCTGCGGTGATGTTGTTGAGCCTGAAGGTCTCAAACGAATAGGTGAGCGACGCGGTTGGAACGTCAATCGCCGTTATCGCGGCTTTTGCCTTGAGATACTCTGTGTACTCGCCCATCAGCCACAGGCGTTTCTGCGAGCTGGACAGGCGGACGACATCCAGACCAAGACCAAGCTGATTTATAAACTCGACGGCTTTGTCTACATTTATATATAACAGGTCAATGTAGTAGATGTCGAACGAGCCGGCTCTTGAGTTTTCGAGCGTATCGACATAAGCCGCCACTTCAGCAATTTCCTTATACTGCGCATCGTTGACATTGAGATAAAGGACATAGGGGTTGTAATCATAGTACAGACCTGTCGGCAGCGACATGCCCCTGAGCATTGTATTGAGCTGCTCGGCGGTTATATGCCGGCAGGTAATGCTCTTGATGCTTGCCGCAAGCGCCGCGTTTTCGTTGTTCTTGACGTCAACGATTTTCAGCAGCTCTATAATCTTTGAAAAATCCGATTCGGTGGCATATACATACAGAGTTTTGGGGTTGTCTTCAAATATCAGACCGGTAGGCAGATCCATGCTGCGCAGCACGTCGTTGAGCTGCTCGGCCGATATATATGTGCAGGAAACAGGTTTGAAGAGTGCGAGCACCTCCTCAACCCTGATACCGGCGTTATCCTGCGTATCGATTATTTTAATCAGTTCATAGATTTTTTCAAGGTTTTCGTCGGTGGTATATACATAGAGGGTCTTGGGGTTTGCTTCATACACGATAGATATGGCATCAATCGCCAGCCGCGACAGCGTGTCTCTGAGCATCGTTGCGGTTATATGCTGGGTCACAACCGGCGTAAACTTCTCGACGAGCTGGATTTCGTCCTTTGCGGCGTTTTCGGACCTGTCAAGCAGCTCGATAATCTTCTCGGCGTCGGCGATGCCCTGTGATTTGCCGCGCAGCCACATCTTGGCATTGTTGGTGCTGATTTTGATTATCTCAACATCGGCGTTGGCTCTGATTTGCGCCTCAATCAGGTCGACGGTTACATATTTAAGAGTTTTTTCGACGATTTTCTCCGCGTCTTCACCTGCGGCCTCCTGCGGGCCGGCAACGTCGACGACAGCTTTAATCGATTTTATAGAGCTGTACTCCGCCGGAATTGCGAACACATAGAGCATTTTCGGACGGCTTGACAGTATCACGCCCGACGGCAGCGACGCAGCGCTTAAAACGCGCTGGAATTCCGCCGCCGTTATATGGGTCAGCTCTATTGAGTAGAAAGACGACGCGGGTTTCGTTCCGCCGCCCACCGCATTCTCGCGACGGTCGACCATATTGATAAGGTTTCGCACGCGGGCAAGGTCTTCGGGCAGGCCTTGTGCCAAGAAGCGATACTCGTTTCCGCCCGACGGTGTTGCCGTCACCGGTATGTTGAACGTATTTATCTGCCTTATAATCGTTTCGGCAGGCACATATGTAAGGATAAACTCGGTTATTTTGGCCTCCTCGCTAAACGACGAGGTCAGGTCGCCCTTTTCTCCTACTATTATGGTGTTGTCTTTAACAATATACGAAAGATCGTTAAGTTTTAAAATATAATCAAGCGCCTCGCCCAAAGTGACATCTTTCATGGACAAGGTAATCTTTGTTGTCGAGTCGCCTTTGTAGATGATATTGTAGCCAAGGCTCTGTGCAAAAGCAGTTAAAACATCGAGCAGGCTCGCGTTTGCAAACGATACAGATACCTTCGTATCGAAAAACGTGAGCATGCTCGTGTAATCGCCGTCGGACGGCTCTTCGCCGCGACTTTCTATTTCGACAGGAGTCACCGATGTTTTTACGGTTGTCGCTGCGGTGCTTTTCACTTCGGGCTGCGGGTTTTGCACGCCAACTTTAAAGTCAGCCGTCACCACTGCGGGTTCGGCAGTTTTAGGTGAATCCGCAGGCTTTGGCTCATCAGACGTGCCCTGTGCAGACGGAATCTTCAGCACAGCTCCGGCGGCTATGAGATTTACATTGTCGATACCATTGACACGCGCGATTTCGTCAACAGTCACACCGTATTTTTTCGCTATGCCGCCCAGCGTTTCGCCCGCCCCGACGGTGTGCTGGGTATAACTTTCGCCTTCCTGCGCAAAGCAGACCGCTGTGCCCGCCGCCTCGAAAGATAGCAGTACCGCGGCAAATATCGCCGTCAGCTTCAGAAGCGATTTCCTTTTCATAACCATTAATCCTTATGTATTATTATACGTTGTTTTTACATTTCCCGCCGACTTTTTTACTGCTCGGGGATTATGCTGATGCCGGATGCATCGGCATCAAGGGTAAGCAGCTCTGAAACTTCGTCTTTTGTTACCTTTACCGAGTCTTCGCCGATTTCGGCGACCATCCAGCCGGTATCACCGATTTCGTCGCCGATTGTTTTAACGTATGTCATGCTTGACGATTTAAGTATTGCAAACGACGTTCCGTCCGGGTTGTACATTATCCCTTCAAGCGCAACGGGCGACAGGCCTACACCGGTCACCGCAAACGGGTTTTTGCCTGATTTTTCCGCATTTCCGGCATGCCGCTCGGACATCGGCAGCACATACACATAGTTTTCGCCGCCCGAGACGGGTAACAGTGGCTGGCCGGTCACGGCTTTGATTAAAAAAAACACCGATACGCCCGAAATAACAATCATCAGCGGCATGAAAATAAATAAGAACAACTTGTTCCTGCTCACGCCGCCTATTGCCTTTTTTCTTACGGGGAGTTTGGCATCCTCCGTTGCATTCGGCACGCGCGAAGGGGTGAATTTGTTTTTGTCAGCCATAAAATCACACAAATCCCTTCAGAACGTTTTACTATTATATTTATATATCTAATGAAGTATTTTCTTTTTATCCATGTCATTTTATCACGTCTTTTATTTTTTGTCAATATACAGGACAAAAACATTTAGCTTTTAAAACATAAAAAATATCTAATGAAGTATTTTCTTTTTATCCATGTCATTTTATCACGTCTTTTATTTT
>DGDL01000045.1:0-4040 GCA_002385415.1 Clostridiales bacterium UBA3953 | reverse complement strand
ACATTGCCCATATGGTTAATTATGAAAATGCATCCAAAAACATAAAAAAGCCGCAACAAATGCGACTTTTCTAAAGATAATTCACTTTGTTTGATTTAGCTGCTCAAGCCGTTTGAGGTATCTTCGCCTTTTCAAAAGAAGCGGCACCGCTATTGTCGCGGCGACACCGAGTCCGGCTACACCGAATGCCACATAGTCTACCCATGCCGGCACCTTGCCGCCGAAAACGATGCTGTAGGCACGCATCTTTAGTGTAGCGGCGGTTTTCACAAATGCACCGCCCCGGTATTCGGCGCCTTCAGCCTCGGTTGCCGAGGCCGCGTCCGGGCCGGCAACCAGCTTTATATTCGAGAGTCTAAACTCTTTACCTGTTTGAAGCGCGTCCTCGTCCCGGTTTGCGGTTATCTCGACGGCTGCGTTGTTGATGACAAGCGGGTCGGCCGAATACACCGCGCCTTTTGCGGTCAGTTTGGTGTTGTTCAGCTCGACCGAGGGCGCTTTTATGGCATATCCCCCGCTGTTTATCTCAAATTCTCCGCCCGAGATGTAAAGCTTGACTTTGTCCGACGAAATCCCGTCGCCGGGCGTCGATATTTTATATGTGCCCGAAAGGAAGGATACCTTACCGAGGGTTGAGGGGTCGGCAAGCATAATGCCGGTCTCGCCTGCGGTCAGCGTCAGCGTGCCGCTCCCCTTAAAAATCGTCGTTCCGGTCGTGAGCAGCGCCACTTTGGACGCGGTTATCTTGTTGTTGCCGACGAGCACCACGGTCGCATTGTCGGGCAGCTTGAGACCGTAATCGTCGGTTGTGTCGATGTTCAGCCCGTTGAGTGTGAGCGTGTCGTTGATGTTATCCCAAAAATAGCCTTCGCCTCTTTCGTTTTTCCGTGCATTGGCAAGGCTTACAGTCTCGTTTATCTGCTTTGCCGCAGACACCGGCAGCGTCATATTAAGCGTCGCTGTCAGCACGAATGCCGCTGCGGCGGCAATTTTTATCGCAGAGCCTATAATTTTGGACAAACGCGCGTGTATTTTCTTGTTTTTTTCACGCATTTTGGTCGTCTCTCCGTAGTTCGTTAATAGATTATTGCTATTTTATCAGAAAGTTTTATACCGAATATAAAACTTATGTTAATTTTTTACCTATGTTATGTGATGGTTAGGTGTAAAGCATAAGACAGCAGCGTCCTTGCCCTGCCTTTGCGGGCATAATATGTGATGCCTTGAAAGCTGCAAGTTCGGAGCATCATTTCCGCCGCGGCAGCGCCAAACTAATCTTTTGTGAAATGGAATAAAATAATATCTCCTTGACTTCAAAGGTTATTTATGTTATTATGAATCATACAAAACAACGGGTTTTTCGGTCACTTTAAACAAATTGAGAATATTTCAGAAAGTGGGAATTCCGTATGAGACGCGTTAAAATTTCTGATGCCGAATGGGAAATAATGAAGGCGCTGTGGAGCAACACTTCGGATCGCGGCATGACACTTGGCGAAATAGTCCGCGCTCTCGACGAAAACAACATGTGGAGCTACACGACCATTCGCACTCTGCTTGTAAGGCTTATATCAAAAGGCGCCGTGGCAGCCGACCGCACTTCCGGCGTATACCGCTATTCGACTGTGCTCAGCAAGGAAGAGTGCATTGCAAACGAGGTAAAATCTTTTGTAAGCCGCATATTTGACAACTCTCCTTCCCAGTACATAGCGGCGCTTGTACGCGACGGTAATCTTGACGAACACGAAATAAAAGAGATAAAGAAGATACTGGCCGAAATCGATAAGGAGTGAGCCGTTTGACAGCCCTCTCGACTTTCGCCATGCTGGCGATAATGTCGGGTTGCACAATCGCGCTGATTTTGGTATTCAAGAAACTGGCAGGCCGGAGGCTGTCGCCATATTTTCATTATTATATATGGCTGCTGCTTATTATCAGGCTTATGTTTCCGGTGCTGCCACAGAGCCGGCTGTCACTTTTCAACGTGTTCGACAGCTTTGCCTCCCTATCTTTTGATATAAGCGGCGCAGAGTCACCCGAGTTATATGTAATACCGTCGGAAAGCGATGGCGAGCTTGATTTTGACCGCTTGCCCGGCCAGCCGGAATCGCAATTATACGGCCGCGGGGAGGCCGGTGGCAAGTCGTCGGCCAGTCCGTACGGTGTAATCGACACGATAGATACCGTCAGCGAGCCGGGCTATGACCTGGTTTCAAAGCCAAAGCTGGCGGTGTCCGACAATCTTATCGTTTACTCCGTTTGGATAGCGGTTTCTGTTTTCGCTTTGACATTTGGACTGATAAAATACCAAAGACAACGGCGGATGCTCCTCCGCCGTGTTTTGCCTTGTCTTGACAAAGACGTGCTGGACGAAGCGGAGTTTATACTCGCCGCATACCGCATAAAGCGAAAGGTAAAAATCTATTGGGGCGACAAATCAATGCTGCTGGGCGTGTTTTCGCCGGCAGTGATAATCGACCGCGATTTGCGCCCCACAAAACTGCCGGACGGCAGCTTCAGCCGCGAATACGAGGTGGTGCTCGCTCACGAGCTGACCCATCTCCACCGGCGGGACAACGTCAAAAACTTCTTTTACGGAGCGCTCTCCTGCCTTTATTGGTTCAATCCGCTGGTGTGGCTGGCTTTCAATTTCGTGCGGGACGACGCCGAGCTGCTGTGTGACCACACTGCACTGTCGCGATTCGGGCTGTGTGCGGCAAAATATGCCGAGCTGCTTTACACCTCCGTTTGCGACAAGCGCCCGGACACTCCCGCCCCGGCCGCCTCGCCCGCCATGTCAAAAGCGGGCCGCCAGCTAATCCGCAGGCTCAGCTTTATCAGCGCGCGCGGACGCAAAGCAGCGGCACCGCTGCGGATAATAAGCCTTGTTGTGGCGGCAGCTATCGCGGCGCTGTGCCTGACCAACCCGATCGGAGCTGTTGGAGCCGACAAAAATCACCAAAGCTATTTAGTCAAATATCGCCGGCTGCTGTCCGACTCGCAAATCGAGTTTCCGGACGCCGACAAGGTGCTCACCGTGCGCGGGTTTATCGAGGCGGTGCTGCTTGCTTTCGATTCGGCAGAGCTGCCGCTTCCGGTCAGGAGCAGGATTTTGGCGATGCGTTCCGCCGGCGCCGACAAGGTGCTGGAGGAAATGATAAAAGCGCCCTATCGGACGACCTCGCCAAAGCTTTATACCGATTTTATAGATAAAATCGAGCCTGAAAACCCTGTCACGCGCGAACAGGCGGCCTTTTTGCTCAACTCGATGCTGCTGCTCGCCGAGCGTGACGAGCTGGTCACGACCGACACCGTACCGCAAATTCTGTCGCAAGCAGATTATGAGTATACGGTGGATATGCTCGGCAGCAGCCCCGCAAAACGCAAACTCGAGGCTTTTTTCTCGCTGAAATCGGTGTTTACGGTGGACGCGGCCGGCAATCGCTCCTATAAAACCGACGAGGCCTCGCTGTCGCTTATGCAAAATTCGCCGCTGTGCGTGATATTCCCGTTTTATTCGTTTGACCCCTATGCCAGCCGGCGCGAGCGCATTATGCTGCTCGATTATGTCAGCGACATACTCGACTTCAACGCATATCAGCAGCTTGCGAGCATTATCGACTCGGAAGAATACGCAAATTTCATCGCGACGGTGCCGCCACTGCTGCCGCAGGTGCTCCCCGCCGACAGCTATCATGACAATCTGCTTGGCACTGTGACCGACCCTGCGCTGAAAACAGAAATCGCGGCGCTTTACAGGCCGTTTGAAGACCCCGATTATCCCGACACGCCGATGTATGTACTTGCCGAGCAGCCCGACGAAAATTATGCTGGCGAGCTGACAATCCGAATACTTGAAAACTCCTCTTACACTTATGAAATGATGGCGCGGGACCAGGCAATCTGCGGATTTGACTATCTCTCCCTTTCGCCGAGCATCCTCCCCATGCGCGAATACTCGTTTACGCGCGACGACGGCAGCATTGCCGTTTACTCCATACTCGGCAAAAAAGAGTTCGAGCACCTCTACAGCCTTGCAA
>DGDL01000080.1 GCA_002385415.1 Clostridiales bacterium UBA3953 | reverse complement strand
CATTTATATATAGTAATGGGCATTTTTGGCACAGCTTGATTCTTTGTTTATTTGACGCATTCTGCGGAAAAAAGTTCCCCAAAGAGTATTTTTGTGTTATATGAGCATAAAAAATGCAATTGGGGAAATAAAAAAGGGCGCTTTGCCCTTTTTATCTGTATATCATAGCCGCATGTTGCAGCATTTTACGAAAATGTGCTGTTTTTCACATATTGCGCATGCTGCGCCTGCGCCGGTTATAATCCGAGCGTGGGTTGACAATCTCTCTCCAGTCAAGGTCGCCGCGGTCAAGCGCGCGCACAAGTATTTCCGCGGTTGCGATGTTTGTCGCCACCGGCACATTGTGAATATCGCACATCCGCAAAAGCATCATGTCAATCTCGCTGTTCTGCGCCTCCGGTGACGTGTCACGGAAGTAAAGAAGAAGATCGATTTCATCGTATGAAATCCTTGAGGCTATTTGCTGTGCTCCGCCGTGCGCACCCGAAAGCAGCCGCTCGATGCGCAAACCAGTCGCCTCTGACACATACTTTGCGGTTATACCGGTTGCACACAAATTGTGCGAGCTCAAAATCCCGCAATATGCAATGCAAAATTGTGTCATCAGCTCTTTTTTATTATCGGCGGCCATTAAGGCGATTTCCATATATCTGTTTCACATTCCCTTCATTAAATCCGTAATCAATTTCTTCAACCGCTAACCGGCCCGATTATGCGTGGCATTAAACCGGGCGCGTTGAAAGAATATGTTTCATGAGGTTTTTTCTGTTGATGCCGCGGAAAGAGGTAAACAGCGGTATGTTCCTGCCCGTCAGACGCTGGGCGATGTTTGCAAATGCTGCTGCGGTGTTGGTGCCGGGCAGTTCGTCAATCAGACCGCCTTTGAGCTGAAGCTCGGGCAGGCGGCTGTCGTACGGAATAATTCCTATAAGCTGCAGATAAGTTTTGTCGACAATTTCAAGCACCGAGGCTTGGCCGGGTGGAGGCTTTGTAGTAAAATCGAAGCAGTTGATAATCAGGCGCTGGTTTGTGATGCCTGCCTCTGCAACAGCGACGCCGGTTTTTTCGGCGGCTCTGATAGAAGTCGGCAGCATTGTGGATATAATAAGTGCCGACTCGGCCGCGGAGGCAGCCATTGTGAACGTGTCACCCTCATCGCCGGGAGTATCAAGCAATATGTACTCATAGCCATGTTCTTCGGCTACACGGTTTATCGTCGCACGGAAAAGCGAAGGTTCGATTGCCTGGCATTCCCCTGCCGGCGCTGCGCAAAAATCGAGCAGCGGACTTCTGTTGTCAGAAATAACTGCGCGGGAAAATTCAACACCTCTAATTGCTACGTCGCGAATGTCAAATACGACGCGGTCCTCGGCTCCGAGTATCAGGTCCAGCGAACGTATGCCGAAATCACAGTCGACAAGCAGCGTCTTGTGTCCGTTTTGTGCAAGCCGCAATCCGAGGTTTGCGGCAATGGTAGACTTGCCCACTCCGCCTTTGCACGAGGTTATAATTATCTTTTTCACGCCCATTTGTCACCCGGTCGCATCACGCCGCGCTGTCCCCCGTTACTGTACTAATTGTCTTGCGATGTAATCTTTATAGACAATTTACATATAGCAATTATAGCATATTTTCATCTATTTTGTCAATGACACAAATAAATCTTTTTTGTTACAAACTTTCGAGACGGCTTATAGACGATAAAGTTAACAAAATATTCAACTTTATATGGACGCGCATGCTATAATATCTTTTAAACAAATACTTTATCCGAAAAATTGCTTATGAATATCATAATTGTCGGAGGCGGTAAGGTAGGAGCTGAAATTACCGCCGCCCTTGCAAAAGAAGGCCACGATATTGTTGTACTTGACACCGACCCTGACGTTGTCAAGAAGTTGACCGACGACTATGACGTCATGGGTGTGTGCGGCAGCGGTGTTATATGCGCTAATCTTATCGAAGCCGGAGCCGAGAATGCGAGACTTATCATAAGCACGACCTCGCAGGATGAAATTAACCTTTTGTGCTGCATAATAGCGAAAAAGCTCGGCGCGCGCCACAGCATTGCAAGAGTGCGCAACCCGGAGCTTGTCGACCAGCTCCCTTTCATGCAGTCGGAGCTGGGCATCAGCACACTCGTTAACCCCGACTTTTATGCCGCAAGCGAAATTGCGCAGGTGCTGCAGATTCCGTCGGCTATTAAAATAGACACATTTGCAAAAGGCAGGCTGCTTTTGGCAGAGCTGAAGGTTGATGCCGGCGGGAAGCTCGACGGTATGGCGCTGCACATGCTCCGCCGAACATTTGGCGCAAAAATATTGGTCTGTGCCGTCAGCCGCAAAGACGAAATTTACATCCCCGGCGGCAATTTCGTGCTCGAGCAGGATGACCATATCTACATCACAGCCTCGCATCCCGAGCTTTTGGCTTTTCTAAACGCTGCGGGATATGCAAGCGGACGCATTAGGAATGCGATGATAGTCGGCGGCAGCCGGATTGCCTTTTATCTTGCACAGCAGCTCATTGAGACGGGCGTTTCGGTTAAAATCATCGAAATCGACCATGACCGCTGCGTCGAGCTTTCCAGGATTCTTCCCCGCGCCACTATTGTGTGCGGAGACGGTACAAGCGAGGGGCTGCTTGTTGAGGAGGGGGTCGGGCATACCGACGCATGTGTTACGCTGACTGGCACCGACGAGGAAAACATCATAATATCGATGTTTGCGAAAAGCTGCGGCGCGCGAAAGGTGATAACCAAAGTCAACAAAACCTCGCTGCAAAGCATGATGACGAGCGTCGGGCTTGACACCTCGGTCAGCCCAAAGACCATAACCGCTAATATCATACTTCAATATGTGCGGGCGAAAATGAACTCCAAAGGCAGCAATATTCAAACGCTTTATAAACTGGTGGGCGACCGGGTCGAGGCGCTTGAATTTGTTGCCGGCGAGCAAAGCAAAACCGTCGGAGTGCCTCTCCGTGACCTGAAAATCAAGCAGGGCGTGCTTATTTCGGGCATAATCCGCAAAAACAAGGTAATTATCCCGAGCGGCGCCGACTTAATCGAACCGCATGACAGAGTTATTGTTGTGACTACCAACAGGTATTTCACCGATCTGGATGAGATATTAGAGTAAGCGATTTTTATGAACTTCAGATATTCGCTTCATATTATCGGCAGCATCATGAGAGTGGTCGCCGCATTGATGCTCTTTCCCGTGCTTGTCTCGGTTATATACAGCGACGGATGCGCCGTTTGGTTTTTGGCGGTTGCGGCGATTATGTTTGCGGCAGGGATGCTGCCCCTTCTCTTACGAGTGGCCGATAAAAACATCTTTGCCCGCGAAGGATTTTTTATAGTTGCAGTTACCTGGTTCTTGATATCGATGCTTGGCGCCCTGCCTTTTTACCTTTCGGGCCAGATACCTTCGTATATCGACGCGTTTTTCGAAACGGTATCGGGTTTTACGACCACAGGAGCAAGCATACTGACCGACGTCGAAAGCATGTCGCCGAGCATGCTCTTCTGGCGCAGCTTTACCCATTGGGTGGGCGGCATGGGCGTGCTTGTGTTCGCTTTTGCTATTCTGTCGCAAAACGGTGCGCGAGTTTCGCATATCCTGCGCGCCGAATCGCCTGGCCCGACATACGGCAAGCTGGTATCGAAAACCAAAATCAACTCGCAGATTCTCTACGGAATGTATATACTTCTGAGCGTGGTAGAGTTTGCTTTGCTCGTTTGCGGCGGAATGCCCGCGTTTGACGCTATGCTAAACACGTTCGGAACCGCGGGCACCGGCGGTTTCGGCATAAAGAACACAAGCATCGGTTACTACAACAATGCCTATTTCGATTATGTGATAGGCATTTTCATGGTATTGTTCGGCATAAACTTCAACCTGTACTTTTTGCTGATCAGGCGCAAGTTTTCGGATGCCGTCCGTAACGAGGAGCTGCGCTGGTATCTCGGAATAATTGCGTTTTCGACCGTTACGATTGCGGCGAATATACTGCCTATATATAAAACGATTGGTGAATCCATCCGTTATGCATTCTTTCAGGTGGCATCAATCATTACGACTACCGGATATGCGACGGCTGACTTTGGCCAGTGGCCTGTATACTCGCAGGCTGTGCTTGTTGCCTTGATGTTCGTCGGAGGCTGCGTCGGTTCGACCGGCGGCGGACTAAAGGTAATGCGAATTTTAATAATGATAAAAACAGCGATAAAAGAAATACGCTACAGCCTTAACCCGCGTACCGTCAGCTCAGTAGTAATCGATAAGAAGCCGATTGACCGCTCCGTCGTGACCGGAGTCAGCTCTTATCTGGTTACATTTTCACTGCTATTGGCTGTGTCGGTGCTGCTTGTTTCAATCAGCGGGCGCGATTTCATGACAAATGTAACCGCGGTAATCGCGTGTCTCAACAATATCGGGCCCGGACTCGGCGAGGTCGGACCTGCGGGCAACTTCTCGTCGCTTTCCGCGCTGTCCAAAGTAGTGCTCAGCTTCGACATGCTTGCCGGGCGACTTGAGATTTTCCCGCTGCTTGCAATACTAATACCGTCATCATGGCGAAAATAAATAATCGGGGGCATATTTATGAACGAAGCAATCCTCATTCAAAAATGCATACAGCTCGGCGCATACAAAGCCGCCTGTGCAAATGTTTCTGACATAACATTCGATCCCAATCTTAGAAAAGCCTGTGAGGCAAACTACTGCGGCAACTACGGCAAAAACCTTACCTGCCCTCCCGCAGTCGGCACTCCAGAAGAGCTTATAGCCCGCGCGAAAAGCTACTCGCGTATACTCGTGTTTCAAACCGTAACGCCGCTCGAGGACAGTTTCGATTTCGAAGGCATGAACGAAGCCAAAGCGAAGCACTGCGAGCTTTCGTCGGAGATTGACAAGCTCATAGACGTGCCGCACCTTCAGCTCGCCGCCGGAGGATGCACGGTGTGCGAACGCTGCGCCGGATTTGACGGCGAGCCCTGCCGGTATCCGGACCGCGCCGTCGCCTCGCTCGAGGCTTACTGCATTAACGTTTCAAAACTTGCCGCCTTGTGCGGTATGAAATACATAAACGGCGTAGATACCGTCACGTTTTTCACGGGTTATCTGTACTGAAGCGAAAATTAAACGCCGGAGGCCGACTTTCTCGGCTCCCGGCGTTTTTGTTTTATTCAGCTACAAACTCCACCAGCCGCTTAAAATAGTCGAGATGATATTCGTAGCTTTGCTGAGCTTTCTTTGCCCCGGTGAAGATAGAGGCGGTAGAAAGCCGTCTTATGCACAGTATCGTGTCTTCCGGCATTTTTCTAAACAATTCGAAGTACTGGCCAACTTCCGTATCTTTTAGATACATGCCGTAATCGTCGAAGGCAATCTCCGGCTTATAGCCGAGCGCCTCCACAAGCGGCAGAAATCCGTTTTGGGTTTTGACCTGCTCGTATTTGCTTGGGTCGAGCAGGCAGATAACCGATTCACCCGCAAATATCTCCTGCGAAAACGCTCTGTCCATTTGAGCGATCGAATACTGGTTTAAAATGACGGTTGGACCGGTCCTTTTATAGGCAGCCTCCATCGCTTCTTTGAGTTGCTCGTCGGTCATGATGGTCATGTTGGCAAGTATTACTGTTTTCTGACCGTCACCGTTGTAGTCCCGCTCCATCAGGCCGCGGAAAATTTCCTCGGCCTGCTCTTTTTCGCCAAGCTGAAAGATGTACGGCCCGGCGTATAGAATATGGATGTCATAATCGACCTTTGTGATTACCTGCGGTACCATAACGATCGCGCAAATCACAAAAAACCCGATTATAAGCGTACGCCATTTGTAATAGTACCAGTAGTTTTTAAACCAGTTAATTATTTTTTTCATTTTTATAAAGCAGCCGGCTGTTTGATTTATAGTTTGTCAACTCACTGCAGTTGAAAGTTTCGCTTCGGTGAAACCTGTCATGTGCGGCGCGGCATTTTTCGCGCGAAAATGCTGCCCGCGGCATGGCCGGCGAGCGAAAGTTTAGCTACTGCAGCGGTTTCATCGTCGGGAACAGCAGAACATCTCTTATGGAGGCATTGTCGGTCAGCAGCATGACCAGCCGGTCAACACCGAAACCGAGACCTCCCGTCGGCGGCAGGCCGTATTCAAGTGCGCACAGGAAATCTTCGTCGACCTGTGCGTTTGTGTAGCCCTGAGCGTGCTTTTCTGCTACCTGACGCTCAAATCTGGTACGCTGGTCGATGGGGTCGTTGAGCTCCGAGAAAGCATTGCCCATCTCCGAGGCGTTGATAAAGAACTCAAACCGTTCTGTAAACTCGGGATTGTCGGGACAACGCTTTGCCAGCGGTGAGATGTCAACGGGATACTCATAAATGAAGGTGGGCTGTATGAGATTGTCCTCGACATAGGTTTCAAAGAAAGCTTCAAGCACTTCGCCGCGCGTCGCGTTTTCCTCGCACTCTACATTGTGCTCTTTGGCGCACTTGCGCGCCGCCTCGTCGTCCGCCCAGTCGTCATACGACACACCGGCGTATTTTTTAACGGCTTCTCGCATTGTCATTTTGGTCCAGGGCGTTGTCATGTCTATTTCCTTGCCCTGATAGGTTATCTTGAGCGAGCCGCAGATGGTCTTGGCAAGGTGCGAGTACAGATCCTCGACAATCTCCATCATGCCTCTGTAATCGGTATAGGCCTGATAAAGCTCGACGGTCGTAAACTCGGGGTTGTGGCGTGTGTCCATGCCTTCGTTGCGGAAGATGCGGCCTATTTCATACACGCGCTCAAGTCCGCCGACGATAAGGCGCTTGAGATAAAGCTCGGTTTCAATGCGCAGGTACATATCGAGGTCGAGCGCGTTGAGATGTGTTACAAAAGGACGCGCATTCGCACCTATCGATATTGTATGCAGCACGGGCGTGTCGACTTCAAGGAATCCGCGCGCGTCGAGGAACGACCTGATTTCGCGAATTATCGCCGAGCGCTTGATAAATGTTTCCTTTACTTCAGGATTGACAATAAGGTCTACATAGCGCTGGCGATAGCGCAGCTCGGTGTCGGTGAGACCATGGAACTTTTCAGGCAGGGGCAAAAGCGACTTGGTCAAAAGCGTGAGAGTTTTTGCATGAATTGAGATTTCCCCGGTTTTTGTTTTAAAGATTGAGCCTGTTACCCCGATGATGTCACCGATGTCAATCTGCTTTTTGAAGTTTTCATATTCCTCGTTGCCCAGATCGTCGCGGCGGATATAAATCTGGATGCGACCCGCACCGTCTTGGATTGTCGCAAAACTTGCTTTGCCCATGATGCGGCGCGTGATTATTCGGCCCGCAACCGAAGTATCGGTGCCGTCAAGGCTGTCAAAATTCTCGCGAATCTGCGCGGAATTGTGAGTTACGTCATATTTGGTTACCTTGTAAGGGTCGCGGCCGGCCTGGCGCAGAGCGTTGAGCTTTTCCCGCCTTATCCGCAGGATTTCGGAAAGGTTTTCGGTTCCTTCACTGTTAGTCGGTGTATATCCCGAATTGTCAGTCATCGCTAATATTCCTTTTGTCCAGATTTATTTTATTTTTTCTCGATATTTAGGATTCGCATTGTTACAGTGCCGCCCGGGGTGTCCACCGAGACGGTGTCTCCCACTTTAGTGCCCATCAGCGCCGATCCAATCGGCGACCTGTCGGAAATTTTCCCGTTTATGGGGTCGGCTTCGGTCGGGCCGACAATTGTGTACTGGGTTTCTTCTTTGTATGTTTCGTCATAAATTGTCACAACCGAACCGATGCTTACGACATCTGTAGAAATGTCGCTGTCGCTGACAATTACAACGTTTTTCAGCGTCTCTTCCAGCTCAAGTATTTGAGCTTCAACTTTAGCCTGTTCGTTTTTTATCTCGTCGTATTCGCTGTTTTCCGATAAATCACCGAACGCAAGGGCTTGACGCAGTCCTTCGACAACCTCTTTTCGGCGTACATTTTTGAGATAATCAAGTTGCTCGTGCAGCTTTTTCAAGCCTTCGTCAGTGATGAAAATTTGTTTTGCCATGTGTCCCGTCTCTACCTTCCGATTGTTGTTAACTGTAATTGATCTGTTTTATCATCGTCCGCGGTGTCCTGCAGTGTCATAAGCGCCTCGACGGCCGCTTGAAGCTGTGTATCCTGCTGGTCGGTCAGCTTATATATATTTATGTGTTTGACATCGTCGGCCATTTCTATTTCTATGTCGGGTTTTATTCCCACGCCCTCGTAATTGTCCGAGAAAGGGGGATAATACATCTTGGTAGAAATTGAGATGGCCGAACCGTCCTCAAGCTGGATTACCGACTGCATTGTTCCCTTTCCATAAGTCTGTGTGCCGACGGTTATAGATTTGCCGTAATCCCTGAGCGCAGAGGTAAACAGTTCCGCAGCGCTTGCCGTGCTTCCGTTGACGAGTACTGCCATTGGCATATCAAGTGACGCCGAGTTCGAATAAATTGTGTCCCATTTGCCGTTGCGGTCTATCGTGCGAATGATAGGCCCCTCCGGCAAAATATAATCGAGAATTTGCGTTATACTGTCAAGCTCCCCGCCGGGATTATAGCGCACATCGAAAATAAGTTTGTCGACACCCGATTGCGTGAGGTCATCGATCGCCGCGATAAACTGCTCGGGCGTTTTTGAGTCAAATTGCAGTATTTTGATTATCCCTATGTCGCTTTCGCTACCGTCCTCGTTTTTATAGCGGCGGTACATAACGGTTTGCTCGGTCACATGCGCGCGCGTGATTGCAAACTCAAGCTCGTCGAAGAACCCGTCCTCTTGGGGGCGCATGACGGTGAATTGTGCGACGGTGCCCGCCTCGCCGCGCATTTTATCGATGGCGACATAATATCCCAGCTCCGAGACATATTCGTCGCCGACACGCACGATAAGGTCTCCCGGCATCACTCCCGCATCGAGCGCGGGAGAATCGGGCATCACACCTGCTACCTCAATCGCGCTATACTCGGCATTGTATATGACAAGAACGCCTATGCCCACCAGTTCGGCGTTTTCGTCGCGCATCAGTTCCTTAAAATACTCGGCCGTCATATAAGTCGAGTATTTGTCGCCGAGACCGCGCATATAGCCCATTATTATCGAGTCCGTCAAGCTTTCTTCGTCGATTTCGCCCACATATAGTGAGCGGGCAATCTCGTCGACATTGGCGAGCTTGCGATAGGCATTGGTTTGCGCGGTTATTTCGGCAAGCTTTTGCGAGTATTTGTTGTTAACCGATAAAAATGTAATTTGAAAGGTCAGCAGCACCGCCAGCAGCACTATAACAGCCACTGTGCCTATCGGTAGTTTTATTTTCATATTCCGCTTCCTTATAGAATTCGATAAAAATAAAGCCGCACTGCGGCCATGCACGCCGTCGCGCGGGAGCGGCGTACCCGGCGCGTGGGTAATTTTGTCGGGAATCGCTGCCGAAAACACCGCAGCTGTCATTTATAATTACATTGTTCCTCCCGTCATATAAACGGGAGGAACCGATTTTATTATTGGATAAGCAGCAAGTGGTTTACGCGCGGCTGCATTACGGCTTAACAACATAACCGCTGAGCGGGTCGACAGCCGAACCGTTGATACGCACCTCAAAATGCAGGTGGTTGCCGGACGAATAGCCGGTCGTGCCGACCTTTGCAATCACATCGCCCTTATTTACCGTATCGCCCACTTTGACAAGAATTCTCGAGCAGTGAGCGTACAGTGTGGCTTGTCCTCCGCCGTGGTCGATAACCACATAGTTGCCGTAGCTGTAATGATAGGTAGCCGTTACAACCGTTCCGGAGTTTGCGGCATAGATATTGGCTCCGGCATTGGCGGGTATGTCAATTGCTCTGTGAAATTCCCTGATACCGTTGAATGTGCGGTACCCGAAATATGAGGATATGTAGTTATATTTCAGATCGAGCGGCCACATATATTTGCCGCCGACATAGACCCGCTGCGATTTAGCGGCAAGCTCCTTGAGCTGTTTCTCAAGTTCGGCATCGAGCTGCTCGTTGGCTTTGACCAGGCTTTTATACTTTTCTTCGTTTTTGCGTATCTCGCGCTCTTGGATTTTTATGTATGTTATAGCATGGTTTTTTTGCTGCTCGAGGTTTAACTTGTCTATCTCAAGCTCGTTTTTTATCTGGATCTGTTCGGCAAGCATGGTTTCATGCTGCTGTTTTAGATTGTTCAGGTCTTCAGATTCCAGCTTGAGCTCGTTGAGCAGACTTGTTTGATATTCGAGAAGAATGGCGGTACGCTCTGAGTTGACCAAAAAGTCAATCAGACTATCGGAGCTGAAAATAATCTCCCAAAGGCTGTAGTCTTTATCCTCGTAAGAAAGACGAAGCTGCACCCTGAAATCTTCGTACTTTTTCTGGAGTGTGCTGTCTTTCTCCACCAATTTCTCTTTTGTTTCTTCTATTTTGAGCTCGTATTCCTTAATCAGCTGTTCCTTCAGCTCAATATTTTGCTCTTTGAGCGCTATCTGCCTATCGAGATAGTTCTTTTTTTGAAGGAATGAGTCAATCTCGTTTTTCGCGGAGGCTATCTCGGCTTTAAGCGCCGCCTGTTCTTTTTCGTTTTTCTTTATCTGGTCACGAAGCTTTGCGATGGAAGCGTTTGTAGCTTCCGCCTCGGGATAGATAACCGTACCGCCGGGCAGTTGCAGGAACAAGAGGATTGCGCATATTATCGCCGATATACCTCTTATTGCACGGCATGTGAAAGAGACGCGTGCCGCATTCTCTTTTTCTTTTGTTTTAGCGCACATCATAACAATCACGCCTTCAGATACTTACGCATTGATATAAGGCTGCCGGTAACGCCCGTCAAAACGCCGATACCGATAAACGAGAGCAGCAGCCAGCGGGAAACGCTGCTGAAGCTCACTATATGTATCATTTGAATGGTATCGGACAGCACCATTCTTTGCAGGTATATGTATATATACCATTCAATAAGATAGGCAAGTCCGGCGGATAACAGACCGATAAACACGCCCTCGAGCACGAACGGCAATGTGATAAACCAGTTGGTGGCACCCACATAGCGCATTATGGATATTTCCTGCCTGCGCGTGAATACCGCAAGTTTGACCGTGTTCATAATGATGAACACACTTACCACAAACAGCAGTATCATAAACCAAGAGAATATTATGATGATACCGCTTTTCAGGCTGTCTATCCGCGCCGCAAGGTCGGAGCGGTCTCTGACTTTATATATCCCTTCTATCTGATTGAGCTGATAGATAAGCGTCGCGACGTTGTCGTTATCATAATAAGATATTAGGAAATTATCGGGATACGGATTTTTGCCGGAAAGCACCGCTTCAATGACTTCGGGATATTCCGCATAGCGCTCTTTCTCCTCTTTGAGCGCCATTTCTTTGCTTATCAGGTCAACGCGCTTTATATTGTCAAGTTTGCTGACCTGCTCGGCAATATGCATTAAAATAACGCGGTCTTGAGTTGGGGGCGAGCCTTCAATTTCGGTACGGTTGGCGTTGTACACGACTTCATACGTCGATATGACCGGCATGTTGCTCCAGACCGCATACAGAGTCACCGTCGCGCAAACGGCGTTGCCGGAATGAAGTTTATATGTGCTGCCCGGCTGCATAATCTCAAGCTCGGACGCATTGCCGGGCACCGTTGACCAGCCCAAAAACGTGTTTGATGCGAGTTTTGGTGTGGGTGCGTCCGCAAGCACAACCTCGTCGCCATGGTTGTATCGGCCGGAATCGACGGGCGGGTCGCCCTCGATGCTCACGCCGCTCATATCGTATGCGATACCATAGTCAACCGTATATGGTTTGATGCTCCATACGGCATACATTGTAATCTTGCCGCTTTTCGCATCGGCGGGATTTATCGTATATCGCTGTCCCGGCGCATAAGTCGGCGTCTCCGCATTGGGATCGAGAGACCAGCCAAGAAATTCCGCGCCGTTTTTTGCTTTCAGCGGCCCTGCCAAAATTACCTCATCGCCTTCGGCATACTCTGTGTCGGTCTGCACAAATGCCGAAATGGTGTTCAGGTCGCCGAGGTTTTCCATGTTGTAGTCGATATTTAAAACGAGCAGCCCAAAGCTGCCCACAACAATGAGGCATGACATCAGGACAGTTATCGAAGCGACGCTCATAACGCCGTTGCGCAACAGGCCCGATATGCTCTGCCCTAAAAAGTAAGTTATGCTGTATCTGCGCATTCAGAACATACCGCCCATTCTGTCGTCTACTATCCTGCCGTCGCGGATTGTCACAACACGCTGCTGGAAATAGTCAACCAGCGTTTTTTCGTGCGTTACAACAATAACCGTCTTGTTCCGCTTATGAATCTTGACCAGAAGATTCATAATCTCAAGACTCATTTTGGGGTCGATGTTGCCTGTTGGCTCATCGGCGATTATTGTGCGTGGATTGTTGGCAAGCGCTCTGGCAAGAGCCACGCGCTGCTGTTCACCGCCCGAAAGCTCGGTCGGATAGCAATTGTATTTATCGGCGAGGTTGACAATACTCAAAATAGTCGGCACCCGCCGTTTTATCACGCTTGACGGTTCGCCTATAACCCGCATGGCAAAGGCGACGTTTTCAAACACCGTCTTGTTCGGAAACAATCGGAAGTCCTGAAAAACCACGCCAAGCTGACGCCGGTAGTACGGCACTTTACGCTCGGGCATCTTAACGAGATCAAACTCGTCGACGGTAAGTCGGCCGGAGGTGACCCGTTCTTCACGAAGCAGAAGTTTCATCAGTGTCGATTTACCCGCGCCCGACGGACCTACTATAAAGACAAACTCGCCGTCGTCAATATGAAGATTGATGCCGTCGAGTGCAGTTGTGCCGTTCGGATAAACCTTTTTTACATTGCGAAAATCTATCATTACAATTTCATTTTTCAATGAACGAGTTATTAGTATTTGACAGGTTTGGAAGAAAGGTATTTCTTGACCATAAGGGCAACCTTAAACGTTATCGCGTGCTCGAACTCACGCAGATCAAGACCTGTCAGCTTGCGGATTTTTTCAAGCCTGTATACCAGCGTGTTGCGGTGTACAAACAGCTTGCGCGACGTTTCCGAAACATTGAGGTTGTTTTCAAAAAAGCACTGGATGGTCTGCAGAGTTTCCCTGTCAAGCGACTCAAGCGATCCGCGCTTGAAAACCTCCTGCAAAAACATCTCGCAAAGGGTGGTCGGCAGCTGATAAATAAGCCTGCCGATACCAAGATTTTCATAGCTGATGATGTTCTTTTCAGTATCGAACACCTTGCCGACCTCAAGAGCAACCTGTGCCTCTTTGTATGAGCGCGCAAGATCCTTGATGTTGTCAACAGCGGTACCTATACCAATCGCGACTTTTGTGTAAAACTCCGTGCCAATTGTATCGGAAATAGACTTTGCAAGACGCTCGATTTCCTTCATGTCGAAACCGGGCTTCATTTCCTTAACAAGCACGATGTCGTTTTCACCAACGCTGATAACATAGTCCTTGTTTTTGTCCGGGAACATGTTTTGGACTATGTCAAACGGTATGATGTCGTTTTTCCCGAAGAATTTGATAAGCAGCACTATGCGAACGACATCATTGTTGAAGTGGAGTTCTTTGGATTTGATATATATATCGCTGGGCAGAATGTTGTCGAGGATGATGTTTTTGATAAAGCTGCTCTTGTCGTATTTCTCGTCGTACAGGTTCTTGATGTTGGCGAGTGCTATAGAGAGAAGCGCCGTGTATTTTTCGGCGCTTTTGTCTTCTCCTTCGACGAACACAATATAATCGGCTTTCGGTGACGTACCTATCAGTTTGTAGGTGAAGCCGCCGGAGGTTATCGCATCGGAGGTATAAGCCAGCTCGTCGCGGATTCCCTGCCGCGTTTCTCCTATACGGGAAAGGTCGCTGCAGGAAATTATAACTCCGTTTTCGTCTATGACGCCGATAACCCTGTCAACGGCATCCTTCATTTGATGAATAATACCTTGAAATAATCTGTTAGACATTTTAAATATTCCTTCCGTCCTTTTATATCATTTTGACGGTGCAGACGATCGCGGAGATCAAATATGCGCCGAAATATACAACGAGTGTATAGAACACAAATTGCGGGAATATGGTGACGAACACGGTGCTCACAAGCAGCAGGGCTGCACCGATTATAATGGACAGTCTGTCATATCCGTCACCGAGCACCGGGAATCGCTTTCCTTTTGAATTGCCGGCTGCGCCTTTGCGTGCGATAAAGAAAAGCGCTGCTGCCGCAAACGGCAAAACAAACGATGACACACGCAACAGCGCGACAATAACCATTTTGACAGAAAGCAGGTTCAGCGCACCGTATTTGGCGCAATAAATGCCCATTCCGCCTATTGCCGCTGCAAGTGAATAGAAGAAGAAATAGCGGGGGTAAAACGCATAGATGAAACAAAACGCAGTCGTTACAATCACGAAGATGATGTGAGTGTTAATGGTAAACGAACGGAAGAGGAGCGACATTAAAAACAGATACGCAGCCGCTGCAAGCAGTATAGTCGATGAAAACGGCTTTGCACTGTCGTCTACTCGCTTTACACGCAGAAAGATATAGTAGGCTGCGGCGGCTGCAGTGAGCAGTCCGAGCCCGATC
>DGDL01000052.1 GCA_002385415.1 Clostridiales bacterium UBA3953 | reverse complement strand
TTGCGGTGCTTGCCGTTTACATTGTCTCGATGCTCTTGTTTTCGATGGGCACAATGATGCATACCATGGCTGGCCCGTTGTCCGAAGCCGGGCTCGGGTGGCTGTATTTTTCGATAGCTGCGCTTCTCGCTGCCGTCTTCAGCATAATGGGCACTATTTTCACCATCCAAAAGGAGCTTTTCGACGCCAGCGACAACGAGCTGCTGCTCCCCATGCCCATCCCCCCGTCGTTCATACTTGCCAGCCGGCTTGTTATAATTGTTGTACTTGAGTTTATGTACACGGCAATTATCATGATACCGGCCGGCGTGGTTTACGCCATATACGGCGGCGGGCTGACGGTACAGGGGGTGCATGCGCTTGTTTTTGCAACGCTGCTCTTGCTGCTGCTTATGCTTTCCATAGGGACGCTTTTTAGCTGGCTCGCAAGCCTGATCATATCGAAGCTGCCCGCAAAAAATCTCCTCACCACACTGTTTATGTTCGTGTTCATCGGACTTTACATGTGGATGTACAGCAATCTCACCAAATATATAAGCCGCCTAATAATGGAAGGCGAGTCTATCGCAGCGGCCATTCGCAAAGCTGTGCCGCCGATATACAGCTACGGCATGTCGATTGCAACGGGCGGGCTGTCCGGCCTTGCACACCTCGGGCTGTTTGCGCTGTGGTGTCTGGTACCGTTTGCCGTAACCTACTTTATACTTACGCGAAACTTTATCAAGCTGGCCACATCCAGCAAAAACGTTGCCAGAGCCGTATATCGCAAACGCGAAATGAAGGTATCAAGCGGATTTGCGGCACTGGTGCGCAAAGAGTTGATACGGTTCTTTACGCTGCCCATATACTTTATAAACTGCGCTATAGGCGTGATATTAATGTTGATTTTATCAGGCTATATAGCCTTCCAGCCCGAACGGATTTTGGTGATGGTGGCAACAATTCCCGACGGAGAAAAGCTGCTTGCGCCGGGGCTTTGCCTGGCGCTCGGATACTGCGCGCTGATGAGCAATATAGCGGCGCCTTCGCTCTCGCTTGAAGGAAAAAACCTTTGGATTTTGAAAGCGCATCCGATACCCCCAAAGGAAATCTATCGCGCCAAAATAGCCTGCAATCTGATTGTATGCCTGCCCTGTGTTGTGGTCTCCGGCGCGGTTTTGGCATTTGTGCTCCCGCTCAGCGCGATAGAGAAAGTGCTTGTTATTGTTTTGCCATCTGTGATTACGTTTTTTACCGCGGTTTTCGGCATGGCGATGAACATAGTCTTCCCGCGGTTTGACTGGGTAAACGAAACGATGGTAGTAAAGCAAAGCGCCTCTGTCATGGTGGCTGTTCTCGGCGGAATGGCAATAGGCGCAGTGCCTGCGATACTGTTTATCCCCGCACACTCTGTCATGCCGGTTGAGCTGTATCTGATTTTATGCACCGCCGCGTTTGCCGTCGCAACTGCAGCCATATATGCCTGGATTACGACGAGCGGCGTAAAGCGTTTCGAAAATATGTAGAACTTCATGGTAACACAAAAAGCCTCCGATGCAGCAGTTCCTGCACGGAGGCTTGCTTTATGCGCCGAAATCCCAGGTGGGGGAAATATTATGTGCTACTGTCCCAAGTCGCGGCAATATAGCGACAAAAGCGCGGTATTTGCGCGCAGACTTGTGCTATGCGTTTTCCGTCAGATGCAGCAGCTCGGATATGCCCGACACCACCGCAATGTGCGGGTATGAGGACAGGATTTCCGCCGGCGTCGTCCCGGTCGTGACGCCGATAAAATCCATGCCCGCCGCCTGTGCGGCTCGCGCGTCGACCTCGTTGTCGCCGACGTAAACTATGGCACACCCGTCAACTCCGTAGTCGCGCTCAAGTTTGGCGCGCGCGGCACAAAGCCCGTCGGGTGCCGGCTTTCTTTCCTCGACCTCTTGGTATCCGATCACGAAATCAATAAGCTCGGGTTCGCCCTGTTTTTCGAAAAAATCGACAATGCGATAAGACATTTTGGTCGTGACGACGGCACGCGGCTTGCCGGCCGAGTAAAGCGCCAAAAGAAACCCGCGCGCTCCGGGCAGATACTCGGTGTGCGCGGTCATAATCTTGTCGGCTGTCCGGACGAAACTTTCAAAAAAACGTCCGGCAAGCTCGTTGTCGGTCGAGCCGGTCATTATCATAAAGCTCTCGGGCACCGTCAAGCCTACCGTTGACCGAATAGTGTCCTCCGGCTGCTCGGGGAACCCAAACTCGCGAAATGTCCGGTTATACGCCAGCACAATACCATGTGTCGCATCACACAGAGTGTAGTCAAAGTCGAAAATCCACGCTTTGTATCGGGAAAAATCCATCCTGCACCTCGTATTTACAGTTACGTAAACATAACTTGAAAAATTTTAACATATAGTATAGCGTCGAATTATTAACACACGGTTAACGCGGAGGGAAGGGTATGAGCTGCTGTATAAGCGATTTGAGGGATAAGGAAATAATAAATATATGCAACGGGGCAAGACTTGGTTATGTTGTGGATGTCGAAGTGGATGTCACAAGCGGCAGGGTTATCTCGCTTGTCGCCTCCGGGGAATGTCGTTCGCTGTTCGGAAAGACTGAAGAGGTCGTCATTCCATGGGAGTGCGTGGAGCGGATAGGCGATGAAACAATACTCGTTCGCGCTCCGGAACCGCCGCTGCCACGCAGTCTTAAATTCGAAAAAAAGAAATTCAGAATCCTTTGAAATCATGATACCGGAAAAGCACGCATCGTTTTTTGGAGGTGCGCGGCGCTCTTTTTCGGCACAAAGGTGTAAAATATTTGTAAACACAGAATTTTTGACGATAAAACAGTTGCAATAATAATTTCGGCATGATATAATATGCCGGTGACAAAAATCAACACACACAGCGCGTCTTCCGGTGGACACTGCAAACCGCACGCCGCTTTTGCGGAGCAGGTGTAGTGTCCCGAAAACGGTTTGTAAATCCTTTATGCAGGCCGAACGCGCGGTGGAGGTCTAACCGAAGGAGGAAACCTTTTGTCAATCGTCAACATTAAACAACTTCTTGAAGCCGGTGTTCATTTCGGACACCATACCCG
The DNA here is from genome assembly GCA_002385415.1 of Clostridiales bacterium UBA3953. GTDB lineage: Bacteria > Bacillota > Clostridia > Oscillospirales > CAG-272 > DTU078. Next base: position 19,117 of record DGDL01000052.1, on the reverse strand, counting down.
TCGCTGGAACCCGAAGATGGCGGAATACATCTTCACGGAGCGCAACGGCATTTATATCATCGACCTTCAGAAAACCGTCAAAAAGTTTGACGAGGCGTATATGTTCGTGCGCGACCTGGCAGCATCCGGCGGATCGCTGCTGTTCATCGGTACAAAGAAACAGGCTGCCGACTCTATCCGTGAAGAGGCAACCCGCTGCGGCATGTATTATGTCAATATGCGCTGGCCGGGCGGCATGTTGACCAACTACAAGACCATCAAAAAGAGCATCCAGCGCCTCAACAACCTCAACAAAATGGCAGAGGACGGCACATTTGACCTGCTTCCCAAAAAGGAAGTCGCCGCACTCATGAAGGAAATGCAGGACCTTGAACGCAACTATGGCGGTATCAAGGATATGCCCGGTTTGCCCGACGCGGTGTATGTAGTTGACCCGCGCAGGGAAAAGATCGCCGTTGCCGAAGCGAGAAAGCTCGGTATACCCATTATCGCTATTGTCGATACTAACTGTGATCCGGACGAAATCGATTATATTATCCCGGGCAACGACGACGCTATCCGCGCAATCAAGCTGGTTACCAGCCTCATTGCCGACGCGGTTGTCGAAGGACGCCAGGGCGAACAGTTCGATGAGGCTGAAACCGATAACCCCGAAACAGAAGCCGAAGAGGATGTCGAACTCGCTGAAGCAAACTAAAATAACCGCTGCGTCTTTTGTTTTTCGCCGAGAGTAAGAGTGATGCTTTGGGCGGGGGTTCGCCCCCGCCATGTTTGTGACTAAACGATATAATAAAAAACGGGAGATAGAGATAAATGTCAAAAATAACAGCAAAAGCAGTGTCCGAGCTGCGTGCCAAAACCGGCTGCGGCATGATGGACTGCAAGAAAGCTCTTGTTGACGCTAACGGAGATTTTGAAGAGGCTATAAAGCTGCTGCGCGAGCGCGGTCTTGCCGTTGCGGCAAAGAAAGCCGACCGCATCGCAGCCGAGGGTATTGTTGACATCCTCACATCGGAGGACGGCAAAACCGCGGCTATGCTCGAGGTCAACTCCGAAACCGACTTTGTCGCAAAGAACGCCGACTTCCGTGAGTTTGTCCGCGGTGTACTGAGAACCATTCTTGCCAATGAACCTGCCGATATGGACGCGCTTATGGCATGCAAGTTCGACGGCAGCGATACAACCGTTGAGCAGGCGCTCAATGATAAAATATTCACCATCAGGGAAAACCTGAGCATCCGCCGCTTTGTAATTGTCAAGGGCGCAATGTCCACCTATATCCACGGCGGTGGTGAAACCGGCGTTATCGTCAAATTTGACGCCGACGATGAAGTTGCTGCAAAGCCCGAGTTTGCTGAGATGGCAAAGAACGTCGCTCTGCAGGTAGCTGCAATGAACTGCCAGTATACCAATCGCAGCGATGTTCCGCAGTCCGTTATGGACGAGGAGAAGGAAATCCTTATCACTCAGATAAAGAACGACCCCAAAAACGCAAATAAGCCGCAGGAAATCATTGAAAAGATGGTGACCGGCCGCCTTGAAAAATTCTATGAAAACAATGTCTTGGCCGATCAGAGCTATGTTAAGGACGACTCCATGACGGTCGCCCAGTATGTAGAGAGCGTCGCAAAGGAAATCGGCCCGGTCAAGCTCCATTCGTTCTATCGCTATGACAAGGGCGAAGGGCTCCAGAAGCGCGAGGACAACTTCGCAGAAGAAATCGCTAACATGGTTAGCGGCAATAAAGACTAACAAAATATAGAAATAAAATCCCGTTACCGGCCGCCGTGCAGCGGTCGGCGACGGGATTTTTATAGGAAAAAAGCGTCCAAAATATGGATAGCGGATTCTGAATATAGCAATATTATAAATTGCCCCGCTATTTTTGTGCATGCATGGCAAATATAACCGAAAATATCAGGGAATTTATGTATAATGCTGTGCAAATCGGAGCATATATTAACAAATTGACTATTGCCTTTTCAAAATAGTAATGGTAAAATATTTTAAGTCTTAAAAGGCTGGGAGATTAACTGATGACAGAAACGGTCAAACCTCGCTTTAAACGCGTTTTGCTTAAACTTTCCGGTGAGGTGCTTGCAAAAGGCATTACATCCGGCATACTCAACTATGATTTTGTGCGCGAGATTTGTGTGAATATAAAACGTAGCATTGATCTCGGCGTCCAGTTCGGTATTGTCGTGGGTGCGGGCAACATTTGGCGCGGACGACAGGGCACCAAAATGGATCGCACTCGCGCAGACCACATGGGAATGCTTGCAACGGCTATTAACACACTCGCGCTGCAGGACGCGCTTGAGCAGCTTGGAGTGGAATCCCGCGCGATGACCGCCATCGAAATGAAAGAGGTCGCCGAGCCATATATCCGCAACAGAGCGGTTCACCATCTCGAGCTCGGTCGCACCGTCATTTTCGGATGCGGTTTGGGAAACCCATTCTTTTCAACCGACACCGCCGCGGTGCTTCGCGCTGCCGAAATCAACGCAGATATTGTGCTGATGGCAAAGAACATCGACGGTGTGTATACGGCCGACCCAAAGAAAAACCCCGATGCCGTAAAGCTCAACGAGGTTGAATATATGCGTATTCTCTCCGACGGGCTGAGTGTCATCGATTCGACAGCCGCATCGTTCGCTATGGAAAACAACATCCCCATGCTGCTATTCGGTATAGACGACCCCGCAAATATCTATCGTGCCATTGTCGGTGAGCATATTGGCACAATTATTTCAAACTCGAAAGACCATAAACGGGCGTAAATAAAATCTTCATAGATCTTCATAGAAAGGAAGTCGTATATGAAGCTCAACACCAAAGAATTCGAAGAAAAGATGAAGAAAACCGTCTCCATATATGAGCGTGAGATTGCCACTATTCGTGCGGGGCGTGCAAATCCTGCAGTGCTGGACAAAATTTCGGTAGACTATTACGGAGCGCCAACTCCCATCAATCAGCTTGCAACAGTTTCGGTCACCGATGCCCGCACACTGGTAATCCAGCCGTGGGACAATTCGCTCTTGAAAACAATCGACCACGCCATCCAAGCATCCGATCTGGGCATCATGCCCCAGAATGACGGAAAAGTCATTCGCATTACATTCCCCCCGCTCACCGAGGAGCGCCGTCGTGAATTGACCAAGCAGGTCGGAAGGATGGGCGAGGACGCCAAAATCAGCATTCGTAACATACGCCGTGACGCAAACGATAAAGCCAAAGAAATGAAGAAAAAAGGCGAGATGACAGAGGATGAACAGAAAGCCTCTGAAAAAACGGTTCAGGAACTGACCGACAAGTACATCAAAGAAATCGACGCGCTCACCGCGAAAAAGAACAAGGAGATAATGGAGATTTAAAATCCTCTCTGGGTTTTTACTTCTGGTGTAAATGGCGGTAAATAAAACTGACGGCGCCGAATGCACTGGTGGCACGGCGCCGCGTCACATTGCATTTATAATGGACGGCAACGGACGCTGGGCAAAAAAGCGCGGCATGCCGCGCGAATACGGCCATGTGCAAGGCGCAAAGGTCTTTCGCCGCATCGTAGAGTATTGCGGCGACATCGGCATAGAGATAGTGACCGTCTATGCGCTGTCGACCGAAAATTATGCAAAGCGCCCCAAAAGCGAAATAAACGCCATACTCAACTTGTTTGAGGAGTATCTTGGGGACGCCGAGCGAGACGCGCCCAGCCGCGATCTGCGCGTTTGCTTTATCGGTGACAGGAGCATCTTTTCGCCCGATATAGCGGAGCGCATGTCCGCGCTCGAACGCATGACGCAAAACCGCGGAAAGCGTCTGAACGTTGCCATAAACTACGGAGGCCGCGCAGAACTTGTCGCCGCCGTCAACAAACTCATTGCCGCGGGCAAAAAAAGCGTGACCGAAGCCGACCTCGAGACAGCGCTGTATACTGCCGGCTGTCCCGACCCCGACATCATTGTGCGCACCGGCGCTGAAATGCGCATGTCCAACTTTCTTTTGTGGCAATCTGCTTACTCGGAACTGTATTTCATAGACACGCTTTGGCCCGATTTCAGCGAGAGAGAAGTGGACAAAATTATAGCCGACTACAAAGGCAGGAAGAGAAGATATGGAGCGGCCGAATAGCTTTTCGGTATTCGGCACGCCCCCTTCGCATAAAGGAGTGCCTTGTCGGCAATCTGCAATTGGGCTGGGGCGTCTGCCGGGACTTGCCGCAGCCCAAGCGGTACCGATGGAATCAGAAGGGAGAGCGGCTGCCCGCCGCCCAAGCGATATATGCGAACCAGGATTATAACTGCAATCATCGCGCTTGGCGTTTTTATCCCGTTTTTGATATTTTCGGGTACGCCGGCGATGCTTGTTTTTGCCTCTGCAATGAATATTGTCGCTGTCTGCGAGCTATTTGCCTGCGTCGCAAACGGCCGCAGCGAGTCTGGTCAGGATAACAGCGATTATGTAGATTCTCCGCGCAAATTTTGGACGCGGCTGTTGTCGCTTAACCCCTTTGCGCTGGTACCGTCGGTTATATTCGCCGGAGTCATGCCGATTATAGCGCGATATTCGCTCGGCATCAATTTCTTCCGCAACATATTCGTGCTTTTCTTCACATACATGTTCACGATACTGTCCGTCGCGGTGTTTATGAACAGGACATATCCGGTGGCGGACGCAGCGTTTGAGATTGTGATGACGCTATATATCTCATATGGCTTTACGTCGCTGGTGCTGCTTCGCGACATGCCATACGGCGAATATGTATATCTATTGGCGTTCCTTGTGCCGTGGATGTCGGATGCCGGCGCATATTTCGTGGGCTGCAAAATCGGCAAACACAAGCTGAATCCCGCCGTCAGCCCAAAGAAAACGGTTGAAGGCGCAATTGGCGGCGTTGTATTTGGCGCCGTTTCCGCGATTGTGTACGGTCTCATCGTCCAGCATGTGTTCAGCCTGCGCCCCCAGTACGGATGGCTGGCCTTTGCGGGATTTGTAATAAGCGCGCTTTCGCAGTGCGGCGACCTGGTCGCCTCGCTGATAAAGCGCCACTATAATATAAAAGATTACGGCAATATATTCCCCGGACACGGAGGCGTGCTCGACAGATTCGACAGCGTTATAGCGGCCGCTCCGTTCCTTTATATACTGTGCCTGATGCTTGACAGGCTAACTCTTTTCGCTTAATTGCCGCAAGGTTAAAGGTTTATGTCAATTATCATTTTAGGCTCGACCGGTTCGGTCGGAAAACAGGCGATCGAGGTCGCCTGCGCTCACAACTTAAAGGTATCGGCGCTGTCATGCGGCAGCAATGTAAAGCTGCTGGAGCATCAGGCGCGCATGCTGGGCGTGCGTGCCTGTTCGGTGCGAGACCCGGAGGCGGCAAAGGCACTCCGGCTGTCGCTTGCCGATACATCGATTAAGGTATATGACGGCGACGACGGGTTATGCGAAATGATTGCCGAGCTGCGCGCAAGCAAAGTGCTGAACGCCGTATCCGGCTTTAGCGGCCTGCGCCCGACGCTCGCGGCTATAGACGCCGGCTCAGACGTCGCGCTTGCCAACAAAGAGTCGCTGGTAGTTGCCGGAAAGCTCGTCATGGCGCGTGCCAAAGACGCCGGCGTGAAAATCCTGCCCGTTGACAGCGAGCACAGCGCGCTGATGCAGTGTATGACCCATCCACAAGCCGTTTCAAGGCTCATACTCACCGCGTCGGGAGGCCCGTTTTTCGGCAAAACACGCGCAGAAACGGCAAATGTTACGCCCGAGCAGGCGCTCGGCCATCCGACATGGAAGATGGGCCCGCGCGTGACAATCGATTCGTCAACGCTGATGAACAAAGGGTTCGAGGTTATCGAGGCGGCCCGTCTTTACGATATTTCAGCCGACAAGATAGATGTGGTTATTCATCGCGAGAGCATAATACATTCGATGGTCGAATATATTGACAGTGCTTTGATTGCTCAGCTCAGCCAGCCCGACATGCGGCTGTGCATCCAGTATGCGCTCACCTATCCCGAGCGGCTGCACGGGCTGACCCGGCGGCTTGATTTGGCCGATATCGGGACGCTGACGTTTTATCGACTGGATTATAAGGAGTTTCCGCTGCTGGGATTGGCTTATGAAGCCGAAAAGCGGTCGGACGCCGCTCGCGTGGCTCTCAATGCCGCCGACGAAGTCGCAGTAGAACTGTTTTTGGACCGCAAGATATGTTATTATGATATTGCGGAGCTGGTGTGCGAGGTCGTGCGATCTGCCGCAGACGAGAACTACAAAGACTATGCCCAAATCGCAGAGGCAGACCGCGCGTTCCGTGAAAAGACGCTTGAGCTGGCGCGGAAATTGCCGCAACCCCAACCCATATGTGATTAGAGGTGTTTTAAAATTTACATCCTGCTTGCCATACTAATATTCGGCATATTTATATTCATTCACGAGCTGGGGCATTATCTGACCGCACGCTTTTTTAACGTGACTATACGCGAGTTTGCCATCGGCATGGGGCCAAAGCTGCTGAAGCGGAAGTCGAAAAAAACGGGCATCGACTACACGCTTAGAGCACTTCCAATAGGCGGATTTGTCAGCATGGCGGGAGAGGACGAGGAAAGCGACGATCCCGGTGCGCTGGACAAAAAGCCTGTATGGCAGCGTTTTATCATACTGTCGTCCGGCTCGATAATGAATCTGCTGCTCGGCATAGCTTTAATGTGCGCGCTCGTCATAACAACGCCGACGCTCGGGTCGACCACTATCCTGCGCTTTGCGGAGGAAGGCGCGCTTTCGGAAGCATCCGGCCTTCAGGTCGGCGACAGGATACTCAAAGTCGGCGATGCAAAAGTTCACACTTCATACGAGCTTGTCTATGAAATAATGCGCAACGGCATAGAGCCTCTTGACATTACTGTCCGGCGAGCCGGTGAAACAGTTGTAGTACAGGATGTTATTTTCCCCACAATCATAGAGGGCGGGGTAGTGTTCGGTGAAGCGGACTTTATCGTTGCCGCCGAGCGAAAGACACCTCTCACAGTTATCCGCCATGCGTTTTACCAATCTACGGCGACGGTGAAGCTGATTTGGGAGTCGCTGTTTGATTTTCTAACCGGCCGATACGGGGTCGAACAAATCTCCGGGCCGGTGGGTGTTACCACCGCAATAGGGGAGGCGGCTAAAGCAGGCACCTACAACCTGTTATATCTTTGCACGCTTATATCGATGAACCTGGGCATATTCAACCTGCTTCCGCTGCCCGCGCTCGACGGAGGCCGCTTGGTGTTTCTTTTGATAGAGCAGATACGCGGCAAGCCCATCAAACCGGAGTATGAAGGCTATGTCCATTTTGCCGGCATCGTGCTTTTGATGCTCGCAATGGTGTTTATAACCTACAAAGACATTATGAAGCTGTTTACAAAATAGTGCATTTGGCGCGGGAAACACCGCGTTTCCCGCAAAGAACATAAAAATGATTGAAAGACGAAAATCCAGACCCGTGCGGGTCGGGGCTGTAAACGTCGGCGGGGACGCGCCGGTCAGCGTGCAGTCGATGACCAACACGCGCACATCGGACATAGAGGCTACGCTCGCGCAGCTCCGCGCGCTCGAGCAGGCCGGCTGTGACATCGTGCGCGTGACAGTGCCCGACGAGGAGTCGGCCCGCGCGATTTATAGATATAAACTTGCGGGGATAAAAATGCCGATTGTTGCGGACATCCATTTCAGCGCGCGGCTTGCCGTACTTTCGGCGGAAGCCGGCGCCGATAAAATCCGCATAAATCCCGGCAACATCGGCGGCGACGACAAGGTCAAACTTGTCACCGATGCCTGCCGCAAAAGGGGTGTACCTATACGCATCGGCGTCAACAGCGGCTCGCTCGAAAGGCATATACTCGCGCAATATGGTCGGCCGACCCCCGAAGCCCTGGCCGAAAGCGCCCTGTACCATATATCGCTGCTTGAAAAGTTCGATTTTACCGATATTATAGTGGCGGTTAAATCGTCGTCGGTGCTCGACACCGTAGCCGCAAACCGGATAGTCGCCGCGCGCTGCGATTATCCGCTTCATCTCGGCGTGACCGAGGCGGGCGCCGACGCGCGCGGGACGATAAAGTCGGCAATCGGCATCGGCGCGCTGCTGTGCGACGGTATCGGCGATACTATCCGCGTGTCGCTTACAGCCGACCCGGTGCTTGAGGTAAGGCGCGGGCGCGAAATACTCGCCGCCCTCGGGCTGCATACTTCGGGCGTGGAAGTGATATCTTGCCCGACCTGCGGGCGCACGGATATAGATATAATTGGCACCGTCGAGCGGCTTGAACGCGCGCTCGAGGAAAAATATGCAGGCAAAACACTTTCGCGCAGGTATACCGTCGCGGTCATGGGCTGTGCGGTAAACGGCCCCGGCGAGGCGCGCGAAGCCGATTTCGGCGTCGCGGGCGGAAGGGGAGAAGCGCTGCTGTTTAAATCCGGCAAGCCTGTGCGCAAACTGTCGGAGGATGAGATAATCCCGGCGCTGCTTGCCGAGATTGACAATGCCGAGGGCGCCATCGCCGAATAAAGCACTTGTTGCACATACAAAGCCTCGTGTAAATTGACCGGAGTAGAAAATGACTGACAAAACGCTTGCAATGCAATTTATACGCTATAAACCGCGCCCCGAGTTTGTGGAACTTATGAATGCGGGGCGCATTATTAATATACTTGCCGAAAAAGAGCGCCGACTCGTCGAGGTCAGCGCTTTTTTCGAATCGGTGCGTTCAAAAGCCGAGCTTTATGCGCTTGAAGAGGATTTGCGCACAACTTATGATTTGCGTTCGTTTAGAATTCTGCCGCGCTATCCCTCGGAGCTGTTCGGCTATGACTGCATACGCGAAATACTCGTTGAGGTAGAACGGGTCGGAGCGGTGTCGCGCGGGTTTTTCGACAATGCCAAATATACGCTGTCCCGCACGCCGTCTCCCGGCGACGGCTCCGAGCAAATCGACCTCTTAATCGATATACCGTTTTCCGACGGCGGCGTCGAGCTGCTTTATGATGCGCGAACGCCCGAGATAATAGCCGGCATAATTTTCAGCGAGTTTGGGCTGAATGTAAATGTCACTATCCGGCGCGATGAGGAATATACCCCCGACTATGAGGAGTACAGCCGCAAGCAGCTTGCGTTTCTTGCCTCGCAGGCTGTGCTCGAGCCGCCTCATCCCGCCGAGGAAAACGGAGCCGGCAACACAAATGACATAAGCGGTGCGACAGAAAATCAGCCGTCGCTGCACGCCGAAGAGACGGAGCCGGAGTTTTTATCCGACGACATAATCAAAATCGGCAATCTTACGTTTGATGTCGGAAGTCCCCAGCCTATTTTAGGGGACGTGTTTAAAATAGCAAATCCCACGCCGCTGCGCAACATGCGCAGGCCGGGCAGAGGAATTGTCGTGCTCGGCGAGGTTTTCGAATACGAGGCAAAGAAAAACAGGCGCGGCGATCGGATTATTGTCACCTTTTCGATTACCGATTTCGACTCGTCAATCGGTGTCAAGTGGATAATGAAGACCGAAGAAGACGACGGCAAATCGGATGCGATTTCGGTCGGCTCCGTGCTGGCGCTCAAAGGGAGCTTCAGGCACGACAATTTTGACGGCGAAATGACGTTTGTACCAAACGCAATCGCCAAAATAGCGAAAATCGAGCGTATGGACGACACAAGCAGCTTGCCCGAAGGCACAATACCCGAGGGCTATCCGCCGGATGCGCCGCGCAAGCGCGTCGAGCTGCACCTGCACACCCAAATGTCGGCGATGGACGCCCTAATCCCGCCCGACGAAATAGTGGCGCTTGCGCATAAATGGGGGCACAGGGCGGTTGCGATAACCGACCACGGCAACGTTCAAGGCTTTCAAAAAGCGATGGAGGTCGCCGAAAAGCTCGGCCAAAAGGTTATATGGGGCACCGAGGCCTATTATGTCAACGACACTGCTCGGGCGGTGTTCGGTTCCGAAAACATGCCGTTTGACGGCGATTTTGTGGTGTTCGATATAGAAACGACCGGCCTGTCGTCGCTGAAAAACCATATCACCGAGATAGGTGCGGTGAAAATCTCCGGCGGCGAAGTAAAAGAGGTTTTCGGCACCTATGTCAATCCCGGCGAGCCTATACCCAAAAATATAACCGAGCTTACCGGCATAACCGACGAGATGGTCGCCGACGCGCCGCCCGAGGCGGAGGCGGTTCGCGCCTTCCTCGACTTTGCCGGCGACGGCATACTTGTAGCGCACAACGCGTCGTTTGACATCGGTTTTATACGCCGGGTCGCCGAAAAAGAAGGGTATCAATTTACAAACACTTACGTCGATACCGTTGCAATGTCAAGGTATGTAAACTCGGAGCTTCAAAGGCACAGACTTGACGTGCTCGCGGAGTATTACGGGCTTGGCGAATTCAACCACCACAGGGCTTATGACGACGCGGCGGTGCTCGCCAAGATATTCCTTGCCATGGCGGAGAAACTGCGTGCGGAGGGCGTTGCCGACCTTGCGCAAATGTCGGCGGCGATGGCGGAAAGCGCCGACCCGCTGCTGCTCCGACCCTATCACATGATAATTTTGGCAAAAAACCGTACAGGGCTGAAAAACCTGTATAAGCTCATATCTTATGGCTACCTGCATTGCTTCAGGCGCCACCCGCGGATTCCAAAGTCGGTGCTGAGCCACCATCGCGAGGGCCTGATAATCGGCACAGCCTGCTCGGAAGGCGAGCTGTTTTCGGCTCTGCTGGAAAACAAAACGCAAGCCGAAATCGAAGAAATCGCCTCGTTTTATGACTATTTCGAGATTCAACCGCTTTGCAACAACCAGTATCTTATTGACGAGGGAAGGGTCGAGGGTCGCGAAGGACTGATAGAGCTTAACAAAAAGATAATAGAGCTGGGCAGAAAATACAACAAGCCTGTCGTTGCGACATGCGACGCGCATTTTGTCGAAAAGCATGACGAAATTTACCGCCAGATCTTGCTTTCAGGCATGAAATTTTCCGATGCTGATCGGGAAGTCGGGCTGTATTTCCGCACGACACGTGAAATGCTTGCCGAGTTTGACTATCTTCCGCCCGAGCTGGCGTGGGAAGTGGTGGTAGAAAACCCCAATAAAATAGCCGATATGATAGAGGACGGCATACGTCCGTTCCCGAAAGGCACCTTCACACCTGAAATGGAAGGCGCCGACGAGGAGCTGCAAAACCTGTGCTATGCAAGGGCGAAAGAAATATACGGCGACCCGCTCCCCGAAACGGTTTCAAAGCGACTTGAGCGCGAGCTGTCGTCAATTATAAAAAACGGCTTTTCGGTTTTGTATATAATTGCACAAAAGCTGGTGGCATACAGCGAAAGTCAGGGATATCTTGTCGGTTCCCGAGGCTCGGTCGGCTCGTCCGCGGTTGCGTTTTTTGCGGGAATATCCGAGGTCAACCCGCTTCCTCCGCATTATGTGTGCCCGAAATGCAAATACAGCGATTTTTCAAACGAGGCAAACGCCGGCTCGGGCTTTGATTTGCCGGAAAAAGGCTGCCCCGAATGCGGCACGGTGCTATATGGCGACGGGCACGACATACCGTTTGAAACATTCCTCGGATTTTACGGCGAAAAATCGCCCGATATAGACCTCAACTTCAGCGGGGAAGTGCAGGCAAAGGTACATAAATATACGGAGGAGCTGTTCGGCTCGGAAAACGTGTTCCGTGCGGGCACTATAGGCGCGCTTGCGTCCAAAACCGCCTACGGCTTTGTAATGAAATACCTTGAAAGCAAGGGGCTGAAGCTTTCAAAGGCCGAAGTCAACCGGCTTGTATCCCGCTGTGTGGGTGTCAAGCGCACGACAGGCCAGCATCCGGGCGGCATCGTCGTCGTGCCGCGCGACATGGAAATATACGATTTCACGCCGGTCCAGCATCCTGCCGACGACGCCGGCTCCGGCATCATCACCACCCACTTTACATTTGAGTATCTGCACGACACGCTGCTGAAACTCGACGAGCTCGGGCACGATGTGCCGACCAAATACAAATGGATGGAAAAGTTCACCGGGATACCGGTCACGAGCGTCCCGATGAACGACCCAAAGGTATACGAGCTGTTTCTCTCAACCGAGCCGCTGGGCATCAAGCCGGAGGACAACGGCGGAATAAAGCTCGGCACGCTCGGGCTGCCCGAGATGGGCACGTCGTTTGTGCTGCCCGTGCTTGAGGAGGCAAAGCCGAAATCTTTTGCCGACCTGATGCAGATAATGGGCCTCACTCATGGCACCGACGTGTGGAGCGGCAACGCGCAGGAGCTTATCAGAAACGGGACATGCACCATATCGGAGGTTATCGGCACGCGCGACGGCATCATGCTGACGCTTATGAAATACGGGCTTGACTCAAGCATTGCCTTCAATATAATGGAATTTGTGCGCAAAAACAAAAGAGGCCTGCCGCTGAAGCCCGAAATGGTGGAGGCGATGAAAAAACACAATGTTCCTGACTGGTACATAGAGTCGCTCGGCAAGATAAAATACATGTTCCCGAAAGCGCATGCCGCGGCTTATGCGATGAGCTCGATTCGTCTCGGCTGGTACAAGGTATACCGCCCGCTCGAGTTTTACGCGGCGATGTTTACCGTCGCGCCCGGCGGCTTTGACGCGCAGATTGTCATGCGCGGAAAACGGGAAGTGGAGCGCGTTTTAAATGATCTGGGCAAAAAGGGCATGGACATCACGCAAAAAGAAGCCGCAATGATTACAACGCTTCAGCTTGTAAACGAGTTTTACGCGCGTGGCTTGAAGTTTCTACCGGTTGACTTAAAGAAATCGGACGCGTTTGTTTTCAAGCCGGAGGACGGCAAAATACGCCTGCCGTTCTCGTCGCTTGCCGGCATAGGCGAGACCGCGGCTCGCAATATCGCCGAAGTGATGGCAAACGAGGAGATTTTCTCGATAGAGGAGCTGCGAATCCGCGCCGGGCTTTCAAAACCGGTTATAGAAGTGCTTGCCGAGAATGGAGTGCTGGACGGGCTCAGCGAAACAAACCAAATCTCGCTGTTTTAGGCCAAAAAGCACGCCAGCGGCTTCTCCCGGTAAAAAATCAACCCCGCTGCCAAAAGGGCGGCGGGGTAACTTTATTTGATGCGGGATAATATTCGGTGATGCGGCACAATAGCCGGTAGTTCACAAGCTATGACGGCAAATCATTCCGCTATAAGGTAGGTGTTGATATTTGCAATATAGAGCAGGGTAGGCAAAACAGTGTTTGCGCAGAAAATCTAAAATAGGTCGCGCTGTGCGGCATAGCTGTGTGCCGCGCTGCAGCCCGCAGCCGCGCATAAATCCGAAAAAGTCGTGCCTTGCGGTTGTAGCTATTGTTTTGCGTCACCCAAAAGCCCATGATCGCGCAAAAATGCGGCAAACGACCTTGCTGCGCTGTCGGCAAACCTTTCAATCACATCGGGCGGGAACGCGGGGCTCGGGTCGGGATTGTTGGCTACGTTCCAGCTATAGTTATACAGAATCATTTCCCGCACATTGCCACATTCGACGCCGCAGCCGATTTTGCAGTCCCCCAAGATACGCTCGCATATAATTCTGCATGCGTCGACGGCAAGACTGTTTTCGACTGCGCCGGCTACAAGCTCCCAAAGACGGCGGATTTCGGGCAGGTTGTGATACATCCATGCGCCCGCGATGGCGGTCTGCTGCCTGTAGGGGCGGAACCACCCCTCGCCGTATGACTGAATATACCGCTTCAGCTGTGACGTGTCCCACAGTATATCGGTGTAGAGATGCAGCACGGCGCCGAGGTTTTCGTCGCGGCTCAAATCAAGCCGCTTTGCAAGCCCGGCAAGTGCGACGACGCGCTCTGTCTCCGGCAGATTGCGCAGGTGCGTGCGGTCTTTGTCCTCGCGGTCGCGCACCGCGTCAGGCGCAATGTTACCGATGTAAAACTCCGCCGAGCCGCTCGGATTGTATTTATATGCGACAAGCAGATGGATGGAATGTGAAGGCATGGCATTATAAACCCCGTAATTGAGGATTGGAGCGCGCGGTGTATCCGGGTCAACTGATGCCGAGCGCTTTTTTAAGATATTGTCCGGTATATGAGTGCTCGCACATGGCTATTTGTTCGGGCGTGCCGGCGGCAACAACCCTGCCTCCGGCGTCGCCGCCCTCGGGTCCCAAGTCTATAATATAGTCGGCCGTTTTGATAATGTCAAGGTTATGTTCGATTACAATCACCGTGTTGCCGGCATCCACAAGTGTCTGCAAGACCGATATGAGCTTATCGACGTCGGCTGAATGAAGCCCGGTGGTCGGCTCGTCAAGGATATACACCGTTTTGCCGGTGCTGCGGCGGGAAAGCTCGGTCGCGAGCTTGACGCGCTGTGCCTCGCCGCCCGACAGGGTGGTCGACGACTGGCCGATTCTTATATATCCGAGCCCTACGTTACACAGCGTTTTGAGCTTGCGGCTGAGTCTGGGGATGTTTTCGAAAAACTCCGCGCATTCTTCGGCGGTCATCTCCAGCACATCGTAAATATTTTTGCCCTTGTATTTGCACTCGAGTGTGTCGCGGTTATAGCGCCTGCCGTGGCATACGTCGCAGGTGACATATACGTCGGGTAAAAAGTGCATTTCGATTTTTTTGACGCCGTCGCCCTCACAGGCCTCGCAGCGCCCGCCTTTCAGGTTAAACGAGAAGCGGCTGGGGGTATAGCCGCGCATCTTCGCGTCCGGAGTGCTTGCGAAAAGCTCTCTGATGTCGCTGAAAATTCCGGTATATGTTGCTGGGTTGGAGCGCGGCGTGCGCCCTATCGGGCTTTGGTCAATGGCGATAACTTTGTCAAGATGCTCGGTGCCCTCTATGCGGTCATGTTTGCCGGCGGGCAGATAGGCGCGGTTGAGCTCTTTTGCAAGCGCGCGATAGACAATGGAGTTTACAAGCGACGACTTGCCCGAGCCCGACACGCCGGTGACACAGACGAACATGCCTAGCGGGATGTCCACCGTGATGTTTTTCAGGTTATTTTCGCGCGCACCGACAACGCGCAGTCGTTTGCCGTTGCCGTTGCGCCGCTCTTTGGGCACCTCTATGCGCCTTCTGCCCGAAAGATAGGCGCCGGTTATCGAGTTCGGGTCGGCCATTATCTCGGCGGGGGTGCCTGCCGCGACGATTCGCCCGCCATGCACTCCCGCGCCAGGTCCGATGTCGATGATATAGTCCGACTCGAGCATGGTCTCTTCGTCATGCTCGACCACAATGACGGTGTTGCCCACATCGCGCAGCCGCTTGAGGGTGTCGATGAGCTTGTGGTTGTCGCGCTGATGCAGGCCGATGCTCGGCTCGTCAAGTATATAAAGCACGCCCATCAGCGACGAGCCGATTTGCGTCGCCAGTCTGATGCGCTGTGCCTCGCCGCCCGAAAGCGTGCCTGCCGAGCGGGCAAGCGTGAGATAATCGAGCCCCACATTTTCGAGAAAGCCCAGGCGCGCTTTCAGCTCTTTTATTATATCGCGCGCGATAGTGACTTCGGTTTCGGTGAGCTGCAGCTCGTCGACGAACTTCTTCGCTGCAGTGATCGGCAGCTCGCAAAGCTCGGCGATATTCAGCCCGCCGACGGTCACCGCGAGTATCTCGGGCTTGAGGCGATGCCCGCCGCATTTGGGGCAGGGAATGTTCTCGATAAACTCCTCGTAATACTCATCGTGAGTTTGATCGTAGCGGCGCTGGATCATATTGACAATGCCCTCGAAACGAACGCCTTTTTGGCGCCGCACCTGTCCGTCAAATTCGCGAACGATGTCAAAGGTGTCGGTTTTCGAGCCGTAGGCAAGCACCTTGAGACCCGCGGGCGGTATATCGCAAATCGGCGTGTCCAGCGTAAAGCCGTACTTTTTGCCTACCGCCTCGTAAAGCGGGTCCATATAGCTGTTTTCACCGATACTCTTGAACCCGTTGCAGACAATTGCGCCGCCGCGCAACGATTTAGTCTTGTCGGGAATAACGCGATCAAGCGAGATAATTCGCATTTCTCCAAGTCCCGAACATTCTTCGCACGCGCCGTAAGGGTTGTTGAACGAAAACATGCGCGGCGCAAGCTCGCCGATGCTTATGCCATGCTCCTCGCAGGCATAATTTTGGGAAAATGACATCTCCGCCTCGAACCCGGGCGGCAGTGTTTCCCCTTCGCGCAGGACGATTGAGATGGTAAGGCTGCCTTCGGCAAGCGAAAGTGCGCTTTCAACCGAGTCGGAGAGCCTTGTGCGAAGGTCGGGCTTCATGACAAGCCGGTCGACGACAATTTCAATCGTGTGCTTTTTGTTTTTCTCAAGCTCGGGCGGAGCCGAAAGGTCATACAGATATCCGTCGACGCGCACGCGCACAAAGCCGTTTTTCCTTGCGTCGTCGAACACCTTTTCGTGCATGCCCTTTTTGCCGCGAACAACCGGCGCAAGCACCATAAAGCGTGTGCCCTCTGGCAGCGCCATGATACGGTCGAGTATCTGGTCGACGCTCTGCTGGCGGATCTCCTTGCCGCAGACAGGGCAGTGAGGTATGCCTATCCGGGCATATAGGAGACGCAGATAGTCGTAAATCTCGGTTACCGTTCCGACGGTCGAGCGCGGGTTTCGGGATGTGGTTTTCTGGTCGATGGAAATTGCGGGGGACAGCCCTTCAATCGTGTCGACGTCCGGTTTGTCGAGCTGACCCAAAAACATGCGTGCATACGAGGACAGCGATTCGACAAACCTCCGGTGACCCTCGGCATATAGCGTGTCAAACGCAAGCGACGACTTGCCCGAGCCCGAAAGTCCGGTGACCACCACAAGCTTGTCGCGGGGTATGTCCACATCGACGTTTTTGAGGTTGTGCACTCGTGCACCGCGTATTTTTATATATTGATTTGACATTTACCGTTTCCTTAATACTTAGAAAAATTGAAATATATGCGCCGACTTTGACAGCCCGGCGCAGGCAATAATAAAGCCGATTTATGCGCGGGATGTGCCGCTACAGCTTTGAAATTTCCGCAATGCGGTCGCGCAGATAGGCGGCACGCTCGAATTCGAGCGCTTTTGCCGCTTCTTTCATTTCTTTTGTGAGATTTGCAATCAGCTTTTCTTTTTCTTCTTTCGAAATTTTTTTGGACGGCAGTTTTGGCAGCGGTTTCAATGTCTCCGCTTCCTTTTTGCCTATCTCGATAAGGTCGCGTACCGCCTTCTTGACGGTTTGCGGCTCGATACCGTGTTTTTCATTATATTCCTTTTGGATTTGCCGGCGGCGGTTGGTTTCGTCGATGGCTCTGCGCATGGACGGCGTTACTTTGTCGGCATACATTATAACTTTTCCTTCGGCGTTGCGCGCGGCGCGGCCGATGGACTGGATAAGCGAAACCTCAGAGCGGAGCAGCCCCTCTTTGTCGGCGTCGAGTATGGCGACAAGCGATACCTCGGGTATATCCAAACCCTCTCGCAAAAGGTTTATGCCGACAAGCACATCGAACTCACCGAGCCGCAGGTCGCGTATTATCTCCATGCGCTCCATCGTGTCGATTTCGTGGTGGATATAGCGAACGCGCACGCTGTTCATTTCAAGGAACTCGGTGAGATCCTCGGCCATCTTCTTGGTCAGCGTAGTGACAAGCACGCGCTCGTCTCTCGATGCGCGTTCCTTTATCTCGTGCATCAGGTCGAGCACCTGGCCGTCGACGGGACGTACCTCGACCTCGGGGTCGACAAGTCCGGTCGGCCTGATTATTTGCTCGACAATCTGGCCCGAGTGGGTTCGCTCGTATTCGGACGGCGTGGCGCTGACATAGATAACCGTGCCCATCTTTTCCTCAAATTCCTCAAAGAAAAGCGGGCGGTTGTCATAAGCCGACGGCAGGCGGAACCCGAAATCCACAAGGTTTTTCTTGCGCCTGTAGTCGCCTCCGCTCATGGCGCGCACCTGCGGAAGCGTGACGTGCGATTCGTCGATAAACATTATATAATCATCGGGGAAGTAATCGAGCAATGTAAAGGGCGTCGAGCCAGGCGGGCGGCCGGAAAGGATACGCGAGTAGTTTTCAACACCGGGGCAGTATCCGATTTCGCGTATCATCTCCATGTCATAGCGAGTGCGCTCCTCGATGCGCTGTGCCTCAATCAGCTTGCCCTGACTTTTAAAAAACTCGATGCGCTCCTGGAGCTCGGCTTCTATTTCGCGCAGTGCCTGCTCGCGCTTTTCGTCCTCGATTGCATAGTGGGTAGCCGGGAATATTGATGCATATCTCAGCTCGCGCAAAACTTCGCCGGTGACAATGTTGATTTCGGACACACGCTCAATCTCG
Source organism: Clostridiales bacterium UBA3953 (assembly GCA_002385415.1). Classification (GTDB taxonomy): domain Bacteria; phylum Bacillota; class Clostridia; order Oscillospirales; family CAG-272; genus DTU078. Next base: position 780 of record DGDL01000052.1, on the reverse strand, counting down.
TCGCCGAAAAACTCCACGCGAATAGCTTTGTCGGTCGACGAGGCAGGCAATATCTCCACCACGTCGCCGCGCACGCGAAACTTGTCGCGCGTGAAGTTGATGTCGTTGCGTTCGTATGATATGGCAATGAGTCGCTGGATAAGGTCGTCGCGCTCCATAGTCATGCCCGGGCGCAGCGATATCGTGAGTTTCGTGTATGTCGCCGGGTCGCCCAAGCTAAAAATGCAGGACACGCTCGCCACGATTATTACGTCGCGGCGCTCGAAAAGCGCAGAGGTAGCGCTGTGGCGCAGCTTGTCAATCTCGTCGTTTATAAGCGCGTCTTTTTCGATATAAAGGTCTTTCCCGGGGATATACGCCTCCGGCTGGTAATAATCGTAATATGAAACGAAATACTCGACGGCGTTGTCCGGAAAAAACTCGCGGAACTCCGCGCAAAGCTGGGCGGCAAGCGTCTTGTTATGGGACAGCACCAGCGTGGGGCGCTGAAGCCGCTCTATAACGTTTGCCATCGTGAAGGTTTTGCCGGAACCTGTAACGCCCAGCAGCGTTTGATGCTTGTATCCGCGCAAAACGCCTTCGCAGAGCTTTTCGATTGCCTGGGGCTGTCCGCCCGCAGGCTTGAAATCGCTTTTCAGCTTAAATTTATATTCTTTCATGGCATAAAATCATAATAAATACTGTTGTGCAAATCGGTCATTTATGTAAGTCGGTTAATAGTCGGCCAGATATGAAAAGCAGCGGGTATAGATGCGGCCGGCGACGATAAAATGCTCGCGC
>DGDL01000024.1:4535-5060 GCA_002385415.1 Clostridiales bacterium UBA3953 | reverse complement strand
TTCCCGTAATAAACAAAATCGACCTGCCGTCGGCCGACGTCGAGGCCGCGCGCGACGAAATCGAGGATGTGCTCGGCATTCCCGCGCGCGATTGCCCGGCCGTTTCGGCAAAATCGGGGCAGAATATTGAGGAAGTGCTGCGCGCGATTGTAAAATATATACCTGCGCCGGAGGGAGACGACGACGCGGCGCTGCGCTGCCTTGTTTTTGACTCTTATTATGACCCGTATCTTGGCGTTGTTGTCTATATCCGCGTTAAAGAGGGTGCTGTGCGCCCCGGCGATAAAATAAAGCTGATGTCATCGGGTGCTGTATACGAGGTTACTGATGTCGGAACAATGTCGCCGTTCGGGCTGGTGAAACGCGACGTGCTTTTGGCCGGCGAGGTTGGTTATCTCACCGCAAGCATTAAAAATGTCTCCGAGACGCGCGTCGGCGATACCATTACAAACGCAGACCGCCCCGCAAGCGAGCCGCTGCCCGGATTCCGCAAAGCGATACCGATGGTATTTGCCGGCATTTATC
>DGDL01000024.1:0-4358 GCA_002385415.1 Clostridiales bacterium UBA3953 | reverse complement strand
TTCGGGTTCAGATGCGGTTTTCTCGGCCTGCTACACATGGAAATCATTGAGGAAAGGCTGGAGCGCGAATTTAACCTTGACCTTATAACCACCGCGCCGAGCGTCGTATACCAGATTACGAAGCGGAACGGCGAAGTCGTTTATATCGACAACCCCACAAATTATCCGGCAAGCGATGAAATAGATGTTGCCGCAGAGCCTATTGTAAGCGCCGTTATTATCACACCGACCGAATATGTGGGGAATATAATGGAGCTTTGCCAGGACCGGCGGGGCACCTTTATTGACATGAAGTATATTGACGCTATGCGCGCCGAGCTGCATTATGAGCTTCCGCTCAACGAAATCGTCTATGACTTTTTTGACGCGCTCAAAAGCCGCAGCAAAGGTTACGCCTCGCTCGACTATGAGCTGAAAGGCTATGCCCCGAGCAAGCTCGTCAAGCTCGATATACTTCTGAATGGCGAAGTTGTGGACGCACTGTCGTTTATTGTGCACGAAGAGAAAGCATATGCTCGCGGGCGCAGGATAGCAGAGAAGCTCAAGGAAAACATACCGCGCCAGCTGTTTGAGATCCCGATTCAAGCTGCGATAGGCGGGAAAATTATAGCGCGCGAAACCGTCAAAGCGCTGCGCAAGGACGTGCTTGCCAAATGCTATGGCGGCGACATCACGCGCAAAAAGAAGCTGCTCGAAAAGCAGAAAGAGGGCAAAAAGAGGATGCGCAGACTTGGCAGTGTAGAGGTTACACCCGAAACCTTTATGGCAGTGCTCAAGTTTGATGAAGAATAAATGGCATTCTAAAACACACAAAAGATATCAAAGCTATGTGGATAAAACATCCCGGCATCTTTTTCACCGAGAAGATGCCGGGACTATTTTTGCTTGTATTACGGATAATTGTATGTTCCGTCGGGCAGGCGGGTCTGCGTCCAGCGGGTGACGCCGTCATTGCAGGGGAACTCTGCGGCAAGCTCCTCGTTTATATCAATGCCCAGCCCGGGCTTGTCGTTTGCATAGACAAAGCCGGCTTTATACTCCGGGCTGCCGGGGAAAACCTCGCGAAGGGTGTCATTTATGCCCGACCATTCCTGTATGCCGAAGTTGTGGGCGACAAGGTCAAGATGTATGTTTGCTGCATGCCCTACGGGCGACACGTCGCCGGGGCCGTGGAACGCCGTTCTGATACCGAACGCCTCGCAGAGTATCGACAGCTTGCGCGCCGGTGTTATGCCGCCTATCGCGCTTATGTGCACTCGAATAAAGTCTATGAGCCGCTCGGCTATAAGATAATCGTATTCTTTGGGATTGACAAACAGCTCGCCTAAAGCTATCGGCGTCGTGCACTGCCTGCGTATCATGCGCAGCCACTCTCCCTGCTCCGGCGGGAGTGTATCCTCATAGAAAAACAGGCGATATTTTTCAAGCTCTTTTGCAAGTGCGACCGACTGTATTGCCGGAAGCCGCTCGTGCGTGTCGTGCAAAAGCTCGACCTCGTCGCCAATATGCGTGCGTATGTAGTCGAACATTTTGATAGTACTTCTGAAATACTGGTCGGGGCAGTAGTAAACGCCGTCCGGTGTGCCGTCCGGTTTTTTCAGCGACGTCGCGCGCCCTCCATAACCGCCCATCTGGATGCGGATGTGCGTTACGCCCTCTTCCTGCCACCGGCGGACATTTTCGGACACCTGCTGGGGAGTTGCGCCGTCCGCATGCCTGTAAACCCGGACGGCGGGGCGGGATTTGCCCCCGAGCAGCTCATAGACCGGCATATTTGCCATCTTGCCTTTGATGTCCCACAGCGCCATGTCGACGCCCGATATGGCATTGTTTATTATCGGCCCGCTACGCCAGTATGAGTTGCCGTTCATCAAATGCCACAGCTCCTCAATTTGCGAAACGTCTCGCCCGACGAGCAGCGGTGCAAGATAATCTTCGACGACGCATTTAACGGCTTTTGTGCGATATGCAAATGTTGCACAGCCAAGTCCATACAGCCCTGGCTCTGATGTCTCGACCTTGACCACGACAAGGTTCGCGCCAGCCGGCGCCGTGCATATCGCGCGAATGTTTCGTATTGTTACTGCGGACACGTTTTTCGCCTCCAATGTTATATTTTCAGTTTTCAGTCTATTGTTATTTTCGTGCCGGATTCGCTGCGAGTTACGGTTACGGAGCGGCCGTCGGAGAACACTGCACCTTGACGCTCCGGGGTGTTGTATATTTCGGCTACGGTATCCCGGCCTGCGTCCTGCGTGACGACGGCACAGGCAAAATCGAACGGCATTTCATAATAAAGCGTCAGCACCGGTTTTGAGACAATTTCATCCGATGCCGCGTCATTTACCCGTTTCCACGAGCCGGACTGCATGCGTATACCGCATTGCAGGGGATGCTCACAGAGATTGACATACTTGAATCCTCCGCATGTGACAAACTTACCATACCCGAGCGTATCGGAGGTATCCGCTCCGCTCCAGTCCCTTGCAAGGCACTGGTCGACCGTAAACCTGGTACCCGCCGGTCCTTTTATGCCACAGCCTAAAATCAACAGGCCGTCATCGAACGCTATATATGAAATATAGCCCGAAAGCTCGTCGCCTTCCAGCCGCATTGCAAGCGCTCCGAGCCCACCTGCGGCATATCCTGTGCAGTCGCGGTTTTTGCCGCGAGGGCCTGCCCATCCGACCGTATATGAGCGCAGCCGGTCGTCGGTATATGGCGGCGAAACCGTTCCGGGTAGAAGCGACCAGTCCCAAACAGGCGCAATGTCATAGTATTCGCTCCCGTCAGCCAAATAGCATGCATTACCTCCGCGCGCGAGATTATACCCAAGCCTGTTTTCGCCGTTTCCCCACTCTGTGGAAACAAAGTCGGCATGCGCGCCGCGCACTCCTATATGAAATTTTGGACGGTTGTGTGAAAGAAAATAGGAGTGCTCGAAATATTTGGTGCCTGCAAAGCCCGGTGCACCGCCATCCAGCGAGCCGTAATACTCTTTCAGCTCGTCGAGCCTTTCATACTCGGGGGTTTGCAGCATATATCCGGTCGCCGATTTTATCGCACCGGACGAAAGCGCTCCCGCTCTTGCGATTTCGCGGCCGACCGCAAGATAGTCGGCGACACCGCCCCGCGTAAAGTAGCGCTGGCCATCGAGCACGAAAGACTCAAACAGCCGCATTTTCTCTTTGGGTAGCGAAAATTTTGTGCCCGACAGCATGTAAATTAGCCTTGCGGCGTCGTCTGTAAACGATCGGCCGTATCCGCACGAGTAAAGCTGCGGTCCGTGCTGGTGAAAGCTGAAGTCGGGCTTTATTCCTTCAAATCCGTCCGTTTTTATCTCCTCAGCAAATCGATTTGATGCGGCGGAAAGCAGGTTTTCGTCGCCTGTCAACAGCGCATAATAAATTGTTATGCGCACACCCCAAAGCAGATTTGCGCCCGTATCTTTGAGAATGCTGGTATCGTGCGAAAATGATCCTCGCGCGACGATTTTTGCGCACCTCTCGAGCCGCTCTGCCCCGAGCCGATCACCGAGTAAAAGGCATATAGCGCCGAGGTCGCTCGGCGTGCCGATCCGGTTGTGCCACCAATTGGGATTTGTAAAGTCGCTGTCCACCCAAAAATCTATCCCGGCGATAATATCATCCTCTGCCGGCCCGTCGCCGTCTCCGCGGGCTGCAATTATATAGCGCAGCCTTGAGAGATGCTTCCGGCATTGCCAAAGCGACACGGTTTTGTCGCCATAGTCAATGTCAGAAAAGTAAGTATACCTTCCGTCTCTTACAAGCGGCGGAGTATCTTCCCCCACATTTACGCCATCAACATATTGTGGTTTGCCACCGACGGCGTCTTTTCGCAGCATTTCGACCGCTCGCCGGGTAACGATGTCCAGATCTCTCATATCTGCCGCCTCCGATTTAAGGTAACCACAGCTATTATAGCCTTTCACAGAGGGGGTGTCAACCGAAAATATCCAAATCTGAGTCTTTTCACTTGATGGTATGTATAATGCGTGGTATACTTTTTAGCAGATACATTTTATCGGAGGGGTGCGCATGTGCGGCAGATACACAATTTTCACGGATGCTGACGAGCGCGAACTTTTTGAGATTATAGAGGCCGCAAGGGAACGATACGGCGACGGCAGCTTTAAAACCGGCGAGATTTTCCCCGGAGATACGGTGCCTGTGCTCACCGTACCGTATTTTCGCCGGCCGTCGCTTTTAACATGGGGATTTCCGATGAAAACCGGTAAAAGGCTTATCATAAACGCGCGCAGCGAGACTGCTGCCGAGCGTCCAATGTTCCGCGACGCCCTTGCCTCGCGGCGCTGTATCTGTCTCTTATACACATCT
>DGDL01000091.1:359-10651 GCA_002385415.1 Clostridiales bacterium UBA3953 | reverse complement strand
AGATGTGTATAAGAGACAGAGACTACACTGTGCAACCTCATCCCCCGCTTTTACGAGCCGACCTCCGGTCGCATACTCCTTGACGGCCGCGACATACGCACTATTACACTCGAGTCGCTGCGCTCGAACATCGGCATGGTGCAGCAGGACGTTTACCTTTTCTCCGGCACGGTAGCCGAGAACATTGCCTACGGCTCCCCCAACGCGACATTCGAGCAAATCAAGGAAGCCGCACGCTTGGCCGGTGCGCTCGAGTTTATAGAAAAATTGCCGGAGGGCTTTGACACCTACGTCGGCGAGCGCGGCGTAAAGCTGTCCGGCGGACAAAAACAGCGCATTTCAATCGCGCGCGTATTCCTCAAGGACCCGCCCGTGCTCATACTCGACGAAGCGACAAGCGCGCTCGACAACGAAAGCGAGCGGCTCGTTCAGCTTTCGCTGCGCAAGCTCGCAGAAGGCCGCACGACGCTCACCATCGCGCACAGGCTCACTACCATCCGCAACGCGACACGGATTTTCGTGCTCACCGAAAATGGTATCGAGGAATCGGGCACGCATGCCGAGCTTATGGCCAAAGACGGCATTTACGCCGAGCTTTATAAGATGTATACAGACATGGAGTAAAACAAATACTTTACTTGCACCAAAAATACGCGGCATCGTCAGCCGCTTACCTTCACCGAGCCGCACAATGCTTTTGCGGCTCGTACTTCTGTCCCGGAGCGCGGGTACAAGTTGCTCCGGGACAATCCGAGTATTTATGGAGGTCTTTATATGGCCGAAATTTATCTTGCCGGCGGCTGCTTTTGGGGCACCGAAAAATACATCTCCGCCATCAGAGGCGTGACCTTTACCGAGGTGGGCTACGCAAACGGCATAACCGAGCGCCCCACATACGAAGAAGTTTGCACAGGCGACACCGGTCACGCCGAAACCGTGCACGTCAAATACGACCCTTCCGTTTTGCCGCTTGAGTTTCTTCTCGAGCTTTACTACGAGTCAATAGACCCCACCTCGGTCAACCGCCAGGGCGGGGACGCCGGCACCCAGTACCGCACCGGCATATATTACACCGACCCTGCGGATCTTTCGACAATCGAGCGCTCGATTGTAAGGCTCGCCGAGCGGCTGCAAAGCCCCGTCGCAATTGAGGTTTTGCCGCTTTCAAACTTCTGGCGGGCAGAGGAATACCACCAAAAATACCTTGACAAAAACCCGGGGGGCTACTGTCACATTCCTCAATCGAAGATGCTGCGTGCTGCCCGCGCCGTTGTTAACCCCGCAGACTTCAGTCCGCCCGACGAGCAGCGGCTGAGCGAGCTTTCGCCGCTGCAATATGAGGTCACGCAAAACTCCGCGACCGAGACGCCGTTTACGGGCGAGTACTGGGACGAGTTTCGACCCGGGATATATGTTGACATTACCACCGGCGAGCCGCTGTTTGTGTCGACCGACAAGTTCGAGTCAGGCTGCGGCTGGCCGAGCTTTGCGCGGCCGCTTGACCCCGCCTCGGTCACCTATCACCGAGACACCTCGCACGGCATGCAGCGAACGGAGGTGCGCAGCCGCGTGGGAGACGCCCATCTCGGGCATGTGTTTGACGACGGGCCGAAGGAGCTCGGCGGCATGCGATATTGCATAAACAGCGCCGCACTCCGGTTTATACCGAAAGAAGACATGGAAAAAGAGGGCTACGGATATCTTATTGATTTTGTAAAATAACTATTTCGCATCTGCGGCAAAGGAAAACGCCAAAAGCACTTTTGCGACTATACAGAGTTTGCATAACAAAAATCGCCTTCGCGGCAAGCAGCCACGGAGGCGATTTTGTTTTTTGAAATATGCGTCCGGCGGTGCCGGTACATTTATTCTACCGCTTTCAGCGATTCTACCATGTTGATGGCGCTCAATTTGCGCCGCATGAGAAGGTCAACTATTATATCAAAACAGAGTGTTATAATCGCTGAAACAATAAAGCTCGTCGGGAAAATGCGCACGTTGAAACTGACAATGTCAATGTCTATCTGGCTCATGACAAACCTGTGCAGCCAAATCCCGAGCGGGATACCGGCCAGCACGCCGCCGACCGTCAGCACAATGTTTTCGCGGAACACATACGCGCCCACCTCGTGCGGGTAAAAGCCGAGCACCTTGATAGTTGCTATTTCTCTGACCCGCTCGGTGATGTTTATGTTACTGAGGTTAAACAGCACCACAAATGCAAGCGCCGCCGCGCAGAGGATTACAACGTAAACAACATAGTTAAGCGTTTTCATCATGTTGTCGACGCTTCTGCGTATCTCCTCCGTGACGGTCACGGCTTTCACGTCAAACTCGCTTTGCAGTCTCGCCGCCGCCTCAAACGGGTCGTCTTCGGCGTTTGCGAGCACCGCCGTGTACTCGCACTCCCGCCCGAAAATCGCCTCGTAAGTCGCCGGCGTCATGAGCAGATAGTGGAAAGCGTGGTTTTCGAAAACCGAATGGATTTTAACTTCGCGCGTCGTGCCGTCGCTGAGCCGCACAGCCAGGCTGTCGCCCGGCTCGACCTCGGCGATAGAGGCGATTTTGTCGCTTACAGTGACTTGGCCGTCGGGCGGAAAGTCAAGCTGCTGCTCCCCCCGGCGCAAATTGATAAGCTCCGTTATCGCCGGGTCGCCTGTGGCTATGACGTTTGCGCTTTTCACGCCTTTGCCTGTCGGCACCTCGACCGACGACGGGCAGACAAAGACGCAATTCGAGAGAAAATCGGCTGTGCTTTCTTTAAACTCCTCAATTTCCTCGGACGCCATAGCGTCGCCGAGCAATATGTCAAGGTCATATTTCATTATCGTGCCAAACTGGTCGTGCGCAATGCCCGATATAGAGTCGCGGATGCCGAATCCCGTTATCAGCAGTGCCATGCAGCCGCCTATACCCAGCACCATCATCAATAGCCGCTTTTTATAGCGGAAGATATTGCGCATCGAAATTTTCTGCATGAAATTCATGCGGTTCCATATAAAGCCGATGCGCTCCAGGAAAACGCGCTTGCCGGGCTTCGGCGCCTTTGGGCGCATGAGGCGCGCGGGCATCTGGAAAAGTTCGGCGCGACAAGTCAAAAATGTCACGCCTTCGGTACAGGCCAGCGACACCAGCAGCGACAACGCAAGCAGTTCCCAGTGGTCGGTGAACACCAGCGGCGCAAAACCGTATAATATCCCGTAAACTGTCCAGATAACATACGGGAACAGGCGGGTTCCGCCGAAATATCCTATTAGGCAGCCTATAAGCGAGGCGCTTGCCGCATAAGAGACGTATTTCATTATAACGGCGCCGTCGCTGTAGCCCAGCGCTTTGAGCGTGCCTATCTGCATGCGCTGCTCTTCCACCATACGCGCCATCGTGGTGGTGCAAACAAGCGCCGCGACAAGGAAGAAAAACACCGGGAACACTTTTGATATACCGTCGACTATTGCCGAGTCGTTTTCAAAGCTTGTGTATCCGGCGTTTGTGTCGCGGCCCAGCACATAGACGTCGGGCGGGCTGATGGCATCGATTTCGGCCATCGCCTCGTCTATCTCGGCTTTGGCCTTGGCAAGCTTGTCCTCGGCCTCCGCAAACCCTTTTTGCGATTTCTCCTCCGCTTCGGCAAGCTCTTGCAAATTCTTTTCATACTCCATGCGCGCCGAGTTCAGCGCCTCACGGCCGGCATCAAGCTCGCGCTCGGCCGCGGCTATGGCGGCGGCGGATGCGTCAAGCTGCGCCTTGGTCTCGGCAAGCTGCGCTTCCGCCGCGTGAAACGCCTCCTCGGACTGCGCCTTTTGGGCGTCAAGCTCCGCCTGCAATTCTTCAAGTTCGGCGAGCTGAGCATTTAAGTATTCTATCTGCGCGACCTCTCCCGCCTCTTGTGCGGCAATGAGAGCGCCTTCAAGCGCGGCGCGGTTTTGGTCTATCTCGGCCTGCGCGGCCGAAAACTGCGCCTCTGCCGAGGCTTTTTCGGCTGCAAGCTGCTCCGCCGCCTCGGTGTAAGCCGAAAGTCCGCTTTCGTAGTCGCGTTTTGCCTGCTCGAGCTTTGCCGCGCCGTCGGCAAGCTCCCGCTCTTTGCTCTCAAGCTGACCTGCCGCGTCGGCAAGCGCTTCGCGCGCCATCTCAACTTCGCGCTCGGCGTCCGCTTTTTGTGCTTGATACTCGGCAAGCGCTGCCTCATACTCGGCTCGGACCTCGGCTATCTCCGCGTATGCCTCGTCTTTGATGCTTTTCAGCAGCACGAGCCCGCGCTCCTCAATCGCGTCGGTGAGCGGCTGCTTCATTTTTTCGGCAGCCGCTTTATACTCGTCGCTGTAGATGTACCCGCTCTCATCGAGCAACACATATATGTCCGTAAAGTAGTCGGTGGCAAACCCTTTTGGCGGGATAAGCACAAATGCGCTGACCCTGCCCCCGGCAAGCGACGTGGTGCCGCGCTCCATGCCGAGATACAAAGGCGAGCGTGCCAGCCCGACTATCTGATATTCCGAATAGGCAAATTTAGAGGCCGTCTCCTTGCTGTTTTCGTCCGAGACGGCTATTTTCTTGCCTATAAACTCCTCTCCAAAATGGTAGGCGTCGACAAGGCACTCGTCGGGCGCGGCCGGAAGGCGCCCTGCCGTTAAATTTGGCAGGTTGATTCCGGATGTTATCGAGTGGGCTTTAAGCACAATCTCGTCGCTGCCTTCCAAAGCGGCGATAAAATCGGCTTCATACGCGCCGACCGCGTCTTTCACGCCCTCAAGTTTTGAAATATTCTCTACGTCTTCTTCAGTAAGCCCGAGTGTGGAAATCAGCCTGTAATCGTACAGTTTATAGTCGCCTATATATTTGTCGGCGGTTGCATGCATGTCGGCCATTGTAATTTTCAAGCCGGAAAACAGACCGACACCGAGCGCGACAATAGTCAGTATCGCCAGATAGCGCCCGGGAGATTTAAGTATCTCCCTGCTGCGATGCTTTGTCCATGCGGATATTCCCCAGCTCACCATTCCAGCTCCTCTACGGGTATAGGCGACTCGTTTAATTTGACATACGCAATCTCGCCGTTTTTGAGGATGACAATCCGGTCGGCCATGGCGGTGAGCGCCGTGTTGTGCGTTATTATGACCACTGTCATGCCCTTTTCTCGGCTTTGCCGCTGCAGCAGCGCAAGCACCGACTTGCCGGTCTGGTAGTCAAGCGCGCCAGTCGGCTCGTCGCAGAGCAGAAGTTTCGGGTTTTTGGCAAGCGCGCGGGCTATTGCGACGCGCTGCTGCTCGCCGCCCGAAAGCTGGGCCGGAAAGTTTGACATGCGCCCGGCAAGTCCCACGTCGGCCAGCAGCTGTGCGGGCGAAACCGATGCGCGCACAAGCTGTGCCGCAAGCTCTACATTTTCAATCGCAGTCAGGTTGGGAATAAGGTTATAAAACTGAAACACAAAACCGATGTCGTTGCGCCTGTAGGCGGTCAGCTTTATTTTGCTGTAAGCCGAGATTTCCTCGCCGTCGAGAAAGACTTTGCCCGACGTCAGGGTGTCCATCCCGCCGATTATGTTGAGCAGCGTGGTTTTGCCCGCGCCCGATTGACCTATTATGACGCAAATTTCGCCTTTTTCTATCTCAAAACTGACACCGCGCAATGCCTGGACGCGCACGCCGTTGGTTTCGTATACTTTGCAGACATTCTCCAGGCGTACAAAAGGTTCCATTTATACCTCGCCTTTACCTTTTAATATTCGAAAGGCGCGGTCTTGCCGCGCCCGACAGTAGCAGATTTTGATGTTTCCAATATAACATTAGCGTGTTAAAGAAATAAAAACGCGCCTTTAATTATATGAAAATACGAAAGCGAATCTCCAACCGCGCCAATAGACTAAATTTCAAAATCGGGTATTTCGCCGTCTCTTTTGCAGCAGGAGATTTTTAATGCTTCGTCCCTTGCTCTTTTTTAGTGTTTTTTGCGCAGTTTTGCCGCATAGTGTTGGTATCGCATAATATGCATGGATAGTATTTTATCCAGCCCGGAGTATATGTCTGCAGTACTAAAAAGCAGCGTCGCATGTAAAAATGTGCGTGACTAAAAAATCCTCCTGCGAAAAGTTTGCCGCAGGAGGATTTGCTTTTATTTTATAATAGTACCCTACACTTTTGTGCACCTGAAAACGAAGCGCCCCTTGTCGGATGCGACGGTTTCACAACTGCCGAACACTTCAAGAAGTTTCTTTTTCGCGCTCTCTGCCCCATGCTTTTTGTAAAGCACAATATAAAGGCAGCCGCCGGACTCAAGGTGCGCGGGCGCGCCCTCGAACATGCGGTACATTACCTCTTTCCCTGCATGAACGGGCGGGTTGAGCGCTATGGTGTCAAACAATTTGCCTTCCACTGCCGAATAGCAGTCGGAGAGCATCACGCGCATCTGCACACCGTTGAGCTTTGCGTTGCGCTCGGCAAGCCTCAGCGCACGCGGGTTGATGTCGACCGCGGTCACATCAAGCCCGCACTGGTCGCCGAGAATTATGCCCACGCAACCGTAGCCGCAACCGAGGTCGAGCAGGCTGCCGGCAAGCGGCGGTATGTTCCGCAGCATAAATGCAGTGTTCGGGTCGACCTCGTCCGGCGAAAACACGCCGGCGTCGGTGATAAACTTGTACTCGCGCGAGCGGAAAAAGAACTTGATTGTTTTTTCCCTGTGCTCAAGCGAGGGGTCGTCTATAAAATAGTGGCTTTCCCTATTCATCTTGGCTTTTGTCCGGCTCCGATGTCGCTGCGCCTGCCCCGGATTTGCGCCGCCTGCGCCGGCGTGAAATACCGCTTGCAATCAGCACAACTATTGCTATGACAACGGCTATCACAAGCAGTGTGGGAAATACATATACAAACCACACTATAAAATCCTGTGCGCCGTCTGCAAAATCGGCCCACGATTCGGTAAACGACTGATGCAGCCGCTCGCCGAATGTTTTGGGCGGCTCTGTTATCCTCTGATACTCGACAACCTCACGTAGCGATACGTTTACCGTCGCCATTTCAACGGCTTTGTCATAGCGCTGCAGCGTCGAGTAGAGGCTTTCGATCTGGTAGCGCACCTCAGACAGTTTATCCTCGAGTTTGAGCATATACTCAAGGTCATCGGCTCCCTCAAGCATCGAAAGCAGCCGTTCTTCCTGCACGAGCAGCGAGTCGAGCCGCGCTTTCGAGTCATAGTAGCTGTCGGTGATGTCCTCTGCACTCTCCTGCCGGCTCAAGACGTTGAAGCTGCCCGAAAGAGCCTCGACATACGCGTCCAGCCCGGCTGCGGGGACGCGGAGTACAAACGTCGCGCTGCGCGTCACGTTGCCATAGTCGGACAGGCTCTTGCCCGTTATATACGACGACTCGACGTATCCGCCCGCGGCAGCGGTCACGGCGGTGATTTCGCCGACGGCTTTATCGAACTCTTTAGTTTCGAGGTCGAGCCGGACGGTTTTTATTATCTTTCGCGTATCGTCTATATTGTCAGAGTTGCCGGACACCAGCGAGTGCCGGTCGTCATCGGAAACGAACTGTTCTGCGGTATGTTCGTATCCCGACGACGTGCTGCCCGAGTATCCGCCATGGCTCGTGTTGGGCATCGCCGAGTCGGTCGCTTTGCCCATTCCCGAGGAGCATCCCACAGCATAAATGAGCGCGATGGACGCGAGTATTGCCGCAAGCAGTTTTAAGGTTAGTTTTTTCATGGCCGTTCTCCGTTTCAATTCAGTTTACCGCGCGATATAAGCGCCCGAGGCGGAGGGGACAGCGACAGGAGCTTATTTGCCCAGCTTTGCAAGCGCGGCCTCTATGCCTGACAGTGTGTCGCGCCATTTTTCAAGCTTTGCGCGCTCGGCCTCGATCACCGCGGCGGGAGCTTTTGATATAAAGCCTTCGTTTGCAAGCAGTTTTTCGGCGCGTTTTATTTCCTTTTCGGCATTTTCTTTTTCTTTGGCAAGGCGCGCACGTTCGGCTTCGAAATCGACCATCTCGGCAAGCGGAATGTAGAGCGTTGCGGCGCCGGTGACGATTGTAACTGCGTCGGCTCCGACATCCTCGCGGCTTGCCTCAGCGGGTCTGAACACAACCTCGGAAGCATAGGCAAGCTTTGTAAAGAAGGCTGCGTTCTGCTCGCCGAATGCTTCTGTATCGTCGGAGTAGATATAAAGACTTGTCTTCTTCGACGGGGGCACGTTCATTTCGGCGCGGCGATTGCGGACAGCGCGAATAGCCTCTATAACCGCGTTCATGCGCTCCTCGTCCTCCGCAAAGCCAAGCGAGTCTTTCTTTTCGGGATAGGGCGCTATCATGATGCTCTCGCAGTCATGCGGCAGGGCGAGGTATATCTCCTCGGTTATAAACGGCATGAACGGGTGCAGCAGCTTCATCGTCTCCGAGAGCACATAGGCGATAACGTTTTGTGCGACAATGTTGTCACGCGTGCCCTTTTCGGCAAAGCGCGGCTTGAGCAGCTCAATATACCAGTCGCAGAAAATGTCCCAGATGAAGTCGTAGAGCTTTGAAAGCGCAACGCCGAGCTCGTACGCGTCAAAGTTGGTGCGCACCTCGCCTATGAGATTGTTGAGCGTCGAGAGTATCCACCTATCCTCGAGCGCAAGCTCGTCGGATGCGGGCAGCTCGATTTTGTCGATTTCAAGGTTCATAAGCACGAACCGCGCCGCGTTCCAAATCTTATTGTTGAAGTTGCGAGCCGCCTCTATCTTCTCATCGGAGAAACGCATGTCATTGCCGGGCGAGTTGCCGGTCGCAAGCGCAAAACGCAGCGCATCCGCGCCGAATTTCTCGATAATATCGATGGGATCGATACCGTTGCCCAGCGATTTTGACATCTTGCGCCCCTGCGCGTCTCTTACCAGTCCATGGATAAAGACGTCGGGGAACGGGATTTGTTCCATACAGAACAATCCCATAAATATCATCTTTGAAACCCAGAATGTTATAATGTCATAAGCCGTGACCAGCACCGAGGTGGGATAAAACTCGCGCAAATCCTGCGTGTCCTCGGGCCATCCAAGCGTCGAGAACGGCCAAAGCGCCGACGAAAACCATGTGTCAAGCACATCCTCGTCCTGCGTAACATTGTGCGAGCCGCACTCCGGGCAAACCGTGACGTCTTCCTCGGATACCGTCATCTCGCCGCAGTCGTCGCAGTAGAAAGCCGGGATTCTGTGCCCCCACCAAAGCTGGCGAGAGATACACCAGTCGTGGATATTTTCCATCCAGTTGAGGTAAATTTTTGCAAATCTTTCGGGAATGAAGCGGATCTCGCCCTCTTTAACGACCTTGATTGCCGGCTCGGCAAGCGGTTTCATCTTGACAAACCACTGCAGCGAGGCCAACGGCTCGACCACAGTGCCGCAGCGATAGCAGTGGCCGACATTGTGGGTGTGTTTTTCAATTTTGACAAGCCATCCGCCCGACTCAAGGTCGTCGACAACGGCTCGTCTGGCGTCATAGCGGTCGAGGCCGCAGTATTTGCCGCCGTTTTCATTTACGAGCGCTTTCTCGTCAAATATATTAACCTGCTCGAGCCCGTGGCGCTGACCCATCTCAAAGTCGTTTGGGTCGTGGCAGGGCGTTACCTTAACGCAGCCGGTGCCGAAACTGCTGTCGACATACTCGTCCGCAAACACCGGTATGATGCGGCCGACAAGCGGCAGCTTGACGCTTCTGCCTATTATATGCTGATAGCGCTCATCTTCGGGATTGACGGCTACGCCCGTGTCGCCGAGCATCGTCTCGGGACGGGTTGTAGCAACGGTCAGATACTCGCCGGTCTCGTCGCCTGCATCGTTCAGAATAGGGTAGCGTATGTGCCAAAGGCTGCCCTCAAGCTCGCGGTGGTCGACCTCGGTGTCGGCAAGCGCGGTATTACAGCTCGGGCACCAGTTGATAATGCGGTATCCGCGGTAAATTAAGTCTTTGTTGTAAAGGTCGACGAAAGTCTTTCTGACGGCCGCGGGCAGACTGCCCGACATTGTAAAGCGCTCGCGCGTAAAGTCGCAGGATGTGCCAAGCCGCTTGAGCTGCTCTATTATTCTGTTGCCGTATTTTTCTTTCCACTCCCAGACAAGCTCGACAAACTTTTCGCGGCCGAGGTCGTGGCGCGAAAGTCCCTTCTCGTTGCGCAGCATTTCCTCAACTTTAATCTGCGTGGCTATGCCCGCATGGTCGGTGCCGGGCACCCAGAGCGTGCGGTATCCCTGCATGCGTTTTGCGCGCACGATTATATCCTGAAGCGTATTGTTAAGCGCATGGCCCATGTGCAGCTGCCCG
>DGDL01000091.1:0-256 GCA_002385415.1 Clostridiales bacterium UBA3953 | reverse complement strand
CCCGGTGACGTTGGGCGGCGGAATCACGACCGTAAATACCGGCCTGTCGTCGGGCTCGGGCGACGGTGTAAAGTAGCCTTTTCTCTCCCATTCGGCATATATTCGACCCTCGATTTCGGTCGGGTCGTATGTTTTGGAAAGCTCTTTTTTCACAATAATCACCTTCGAAAAAATAAAATAATTGTATTCATGTCGTCCAAACAAAAAATCCCGCGTGCAAAAGCACACGGGACGCAAAATTTGCGCGGTACCACCC
>DGDL01000060.1 GCA_002385415.1 Clostridiales bacterium UBA3953 | reverse complement strand
GTTTTTGTCCGAATAAAATACGCTGGCCGGAATGTTAGCTATAGCTTGCTGCGATAGCAATGTCATCAAACACATAAAGGTAATAATCTTCAAGCGACGGTGAAACATTATATGCCCGTTCGGTCGGTTTTTCGTCTGAAAGAATCCGCAAAATCACATCGCCTTTTTCCGGATCTCTTGAGATGCTTATCACGCGCAGCTTTGACTGAAGCTGCGATACCTCGGACTCGTCACAGGGTACATGCCACACTTTGCCCTCGATTTTCTTTATCAGCTCGCCCGGCGGCGCATTGTCGACAATGACGCCCTTTTTGAGCATGATAATATCGCGGGCAATGTATTCGATGTCGGACACCACATGTGTGGCGAAAATGACAATTTTGTTGAAGGCGATTTTCGATATATAATTTCGGATTGCAATGCGCTGTTTGGGGTCAAGTCCGGCGGTCGGTTCGTCAAGTATAAGTATTTGGGGGTCTCCGAGCACGGCTTGCGCCAGCGCCAGCCGCTGTTTCATGCCGCCCGAGAGCGCCCCTATTTTGCGCCGCAGAACATCATCGAGCTCAACCGCCCGAAGAATTTCGGCAATTTGAGTTTTCGCGTCCTCTTTTTTCAAGCCTTTGAGAGCAGCCATATACCACATAAACCGCTCAACAGTAAAATTCGGGTACAGCCCTGGATACTGCGGTATGAAACCGAGCTTTTCACGGAAACGCACGCCCATTTTCAGGACATTTTCTCCATTCCCGCTCCCGTCATCGTACAGGATTTCGCCCGAATCGGCTTTTAGGTTGTCGGTGATAATGTTCATAAGCGTGGTTTTCCCGGAGCCGTTCGGCCCGAGAAGGGCGTAGATACCGGGCTGAAATTCCGCGGTGAAATTGCTCAGCGCAAGGTTGTTGCCGTATGATTTGGTGATATTGTTGATAAATAATTTCATCTCTTCACCTCAAAACCGCACCACTTTTTGTAGGAGTGGAAAATACCGGCAAACAGCGCAATAGCGCAGGAGATATATGACAGCACATTTCCTGCGATGTTTTGCATAGAGCGCGGCATTCAGAGGGTCAGTATGCTGCGGGAATTTCATTATTTTACCAATTAAATCATAATGCATACAAGTACAAATGTCAACAGCCCTGTTTCAAATAATGACTGTCTCTGAGAAAAAACCTTTGCCATCTCTGCCGAAGTATGCTAAAATATTTCTCGATTAAGTCATTATAAAACAGAGGGGAAGTCTATGATTATTCGAGAGGGCAGGATGGATGAGCTGGGAGAAATCGCTGCGTTTTATGATGAGATGTGCAGGGTACTTGACAGCTCGCCGTTCTTACCCCATGGCAATAAGGGCGGCTATCCTCCAATAGCTATGATAGTGCGTGCTATAGAAAGAAAAGAGCTGTTCGTCGGAGAAGAGGACGGCTGCATAATGGCTGCATACATCCTCAGCCACGAGTGTGAGAGTGCATACGACAAAGTAAAATGGCAGATTGATGCCGATAAAACAGAAGTATCTATTCTTCATGCCCTGCGAGTTTCGCCTGAATATAGCGGGCGCGGATATGCAAGGAAACTGGTCGAACACGCAATTGAAACGGCAAAGCGAAATAAGCAAAAAGCTATGCGTCTCGATTGTGTGGAAGGCAATATTGTGCCGCAGAAAATATACATGTCATTCGGGTTCAAGTATATAGATACTGTAGGAATCTTTTATGATGATATTGGAGTAGAAATAAACTGCCGGCTGTTTGAACTTTTATTATAAGAGGAGTTAGAGCTATGATTAAAACTACGCCCGAACGCACCGGAATCCACAGCAGCCATATCAAAGAATGGATACAGGGAATTGAGGCTGCAAAACTGTCAACACACAATATCATAATCGCACGCGGAAACGAGATCCTGTTTGAAAATTATCGCCCTCCTTTCCATGCGGATTTAACGCACCGAATGTATTCGGTAACCAAAAGCTTTGTGGCGATAGCGGTTGGATTTGCCATGCAGGATGGGCTGCTCGGGCTTGACGACCCAATCGGCAAGTATTTCCCGAGCGAGCTGGAAGGCAATCCCGACCCGAATATGGGTGCGCAGACAATTCGTCAAATGCTCATGATGAGCACGCCCAAAAAAGGTCGAAGCTGGTTTTATGCACGCAGTGACGACCGTGTTAAAGAGTATTTCCAGCATGCAACCACAAGCGCACCATGCGGAAGCGCATTCATGTATGACAGCTCGGGCTCATTTATTCTCGGCGCGCTTGTCGAGCGGTTGACAAATAAAAAGCTAATCGATTATCTGCGTGAAAAGCTCTTTGACAAAATCGGAGTTTCAAAGCAAGCGCGCTTCCTGTTTTGTCCGGGCGGCCATTCTTGGGGCGACTCGGCGCTGCTTGCAAAGCCGCGGGATTTGCTGCTGACAGCCCGCTTCATGCTTAATGGCGGAAGCTGGGATGGTGAGCAGCTGCTTGACTCCGAATATGTACGGACTGCAACGAGCAAGCTGATTGAGACCCATCCCGCCAGATCCGGATTTTCAGGTCAGGGTTATGGCTATCAGATTTGGAAAAGCTACGATGACAGTTTCCTTTTTAACGGCATGGGCTGCCAGTTTGCGCTCTGCATACCGCACAGCGACATTATAATGGTATATAACGGTGACAACCAGGGCATAGACTTTGCAGGTGAACTTATTATTGGCTCGTTCTTTGAAAAAGTCGCGCGCAGGGCAAAAATGCCCGATACAAACGGCAGCTACTCTTTGCCTGAAAATCCGGATGCACATAAAGAGCTGCTCGATTACGCAAACTCGCTTGTTTTAGCATCTGAAGACGGTGATATGCACAGCGACATCGAGAAAGATATTGACGGTCGCTGGTATACGCTCGAGGAAAATCCAATGGGCATAAAAAAGCTGCGCCTGTGTTTCGGTGACGACGTGGGGCGCTTTGAGTATACAAACGCACAGGGAGACAAAGTGCTACAGTTTGGGCTTTGCAAAAATGAGTTTGGGCTTTTCCCGGAGGAGGGATATTCAAGAGAGGTCGGATCGGTGTATTGCCCGGGCAACTACTATAAATGCGCGGCATCTGCGGCTTGGAAGTCGAGGGAACATCTAAAACTGAATGTGCAGATTATAGACGATTACTTCGGCCGCTTATGGATTGATCTGGTTTTCGACGGTGATACCGTAAAAGTGAAAATGAAAAAAACTGCCGAGGACTTTCTTGATACATATATAGGCGAAGCTGTCGGAAAACGGGAAAATTGAAACGCAGGTGTTTTTCCAGAATGCCGCGGGACAATATAGCCGCATTTGGACTGATTTTTAGATAAAACTAACTGCACAGGCTTACTAAACAGGGCATTGTAACTGCACCCCTTATACCGGTCGCATTGTCCGGCTAAGGGGTGCAGTTTATCTTTAAATATATTAGGGATTTGCGGCAGCTGATTTCTCACGGCGAGCATAAAACAAACAGCATAAATTAGTCCAGCTCAAGGAAAATGGGTCCATTTTGATCCGGCAGCTCGATAGCAAACAGCATTTCTCCAATCGCCTCCGACTTGAGCGGCTTTCCATTTAGCAAAACGGCAGGAGGGTTGGCCGCCGAAAAGATACAGAAGGTTCCGCCCTCATGTACCAGCCATTTGCCCGGCGCCATAACCTCAAAGGTGGCAGGCGATATGTATTTATCCAAAAGACCAACAGGCACAATATCGCCGTCAAGCGGCAGCAGGAAGAAGAGCCGGAAGTCGTCGTAATCTTTGAGGGTGAGCGGATACTCTTCACCCTCTTCCAATATTGTCGCCGCTTTTGCAAAATAATCAAACAATACATACCGGCCTTTGCCCAACCCATACACATCTGAAGCCGAAACGGTTCCGTAAACCGCGCTTTCTTTTTCATCAAGATTGAATGCCGCAAGTAACCCGGCTTTGCCGGCCCGATTGAAAATTTTATAGATTTTACCGCTTTGTTCAGGATCCTCGAGCAGACAGTCCGCCGACGGAATTGCCGGCTGCTTCAACCGGATAATGCGGCCGTCTTTGTAAACAATAGGCAGGATTTTTTCACCGACACTTCTGCCAAGTTTATCGCTCATATAAACCGGACCGCCGCTCATAGCGCGCAGTACCGCATTTTTGGTCGCCTGCCCGTCATCAGACCACCACATGTCCCAGTCGCCGGTATAAAGGCTGCCGTATACAAAGGCGTTGTAGCTGCACTGGATTAAGTGCTGGATAAACCATTTGCGGTTTTCCGGCAAAAAGTCGCCGCTGATCCTAATTACAGAACTCTGCGGGCGGTTCCAGAAATTTTCGATTGCCATCCCCATGCAGTTGATAATGGTGCCGTCAAAATTCACTCCTGCCGAAGCCTCGATTGCCTGATGCAGGTTGCGGGCTGCCTGCCCGATGGGGATAAGGCGGCTGTAGTGTTCATTTATAAAAGACTGGTTGTCCACCTTGACGAAGTCGGCTCCGCACTCGCGCAAAAAGCTGTGAAAGAGATAGTAATACTTAAAGGATTTTTCAAACGAAGGGTCGGGAATCAGTTTGCCGTTGAGCGCGACAGCGAGCAAATCTCGATGCTTTTCAGCGATAGCGCCGTCAGGGTCGATTCCGTTCCAATAGCCGGTTGTGGGATGCCAGACACCAACTTTCATTCCGAATTTCTCTTTAAGCTCGGAAATAGCCGCCCTCATACCGCCCGGGAATCGCTGCGGGTCACCCTCGAATTGGCGCAGCTCTCTTGAATGCATAGTTGCAAGGTTGTTGTTCGGACATTCTGCCCACATATCGTCAATAAGCATCCAGCGAACAGGTATTCCTTTATCTTTAAATTCCTGCGCCTTTGCAGCCAAACCCTCGTGGCTTACATCCATTTGAAAAGCATCCCAGCTGCACCAGCCGAGATATTCGAATATTTCCGGAAATCTGCGTTCGCGGCGCGGCCTGCCGGGCTTATTCATAACACGCAGACCATATTCAGTTGCTAAGGTCGGGAGTATATACGGGTCATTTCCAAACGCAAAAATCAAAGCGCAAGTACTGCAGCGGTTTTGCGGATAATGGCTGTAAACAAACAAACTGCAGCCGGATTCATTGCCTTCAATATTGCTTTTGAAGTCGTCGCCACAGGCGGTGAGAAGATACATATACTCTCCGCTATGTAGTTTTATAAGCATTGCCTGGGTGCGCTGCGGTATTTCAGAAAGACTGCTGCATATTTTTGTCCCGCACCAAAAGTTGCACCGCATATAGTTGACCATGGCTTTTTCAAAGTGGAGTTTTTCAATATCAATACCTGCGGCATGCTCTGTATCTAAATGATTTTGCCCTCTGGTGTTGCCGAGCACCGGATAGTATGAAACCTCCAGATGCAAGCCGGCGACATTGTTTTCTTTAGAAATGCGTAGAGCTGCGGTAACGGTTTTTGCCTCGTCTGAAAACTCGGCACAATTTTCGGTGCAATTTATCAAAGGTATAACAGTGCGTTCTCCACTCTGCGGACAAATCCAGAAAGAAAGCCCTTCTATAATTGGTTTTCCGTCCCTTACTATGGAAAGGCCCCGTGTAAAAGAAAAAACCAAGTGTATCTCCCCTTTCAAGCGCCTATATTGAGCTGCATCAGCTCTTATTATAGCATGTTATTCCTGAAATAAACAAAAATCGCTGCCAGAAAAAAGCTAAACTTTTAGAAAATGATAGTATCGATGACGATACAAAGGCGGCGGTATAGAGAGGGCATGTGTCACTCATTATCTGAGCAATAAGCCGTCTATTAAAAGGAAAGACACTTATAAATAAAACGCACGCAACGTGCACTATGGGAAAATGCCGACTTATTGGCATTTAAAACACGAGTAAACGGTACAAATGCGTATTACGCATGTGCTGTAAATGTGTTATAATTATAGTTGTTTTTAAGGCACAAGTTATGTCGGCGCTTTTTCGGCCATAAGGAGGAATAATTTTGACATTCATTTCATGGAACATAGATTCGCTTAACTCGGCATTGACCGGTGCATCGGCACGGGCCGTATTAAGCCGTAAAGTTTTAGACACCATAAAAGAAATAAATCCTGATGCCCTTGCCCTGCAGGAGACAAAACTGCCGGGCGGCGGGCCAACCAAAAAGCAACTGGCGATATTAAATGAAATATTCCCGGAATACGAGATTGTGTGGAACTGTTCGGTAGAACCGGCGCGAAAAGGTTATGCCGGCACCATGTTTTTATATAAGAATAGCTTAAAGCCAAAAGTGAGCTATCCAAAAATCGGCGCGCCCGGCACTATGGATTTTGAGGGAAGGATTATTACACTTGAGTTCGATAGCTTTTACCTGACGCAGGTATATACACCCAATGCTGGCGAAAACTTAAGTCGTTTAGATGAGCGGCAGATTTGGGATATTAAATATGCCGACTATTTGGAGGGCTTGGACAAGGAGAAATATGTTGTCGCCACCGGCGATTTTAACGTGGCTCATCGGGAAATCGACCTGGCTCATCCCGAAAACAACCGCGGTTCGGCCGGCTTTACCGATGAGGAGCGAAAAGGGTTTTCAAACCTGCTAAATAGGGGCTTTACGGACACATTTCGATATTTGCACGGTGATGTTGCCGGTGCTTATACCTGGTGGACCCAGCTCGTTAAAACAAGTAAAATCAACAACTCTGGATGGAGAATCGATTATTGGCTGGTAAGCAACAGGATAGCGGACAGGGTGCTGAAATCCGAAATGATTGATTCGGGCCCAAGACAAGACCACACTCCGATATTACTGGAAATTGACCTGCAGGCTTAAGCTACATAATGCGTCATTTGTGTTATAATATTGCTACTAATATCAAGCGCAGAAAAGGAGCTGTTGCATGAAGAAAGGAACTCGGTGCGTCGGCGAAGTTGTAAGAGTGGATTTTCCCAACAAGGGAATTGCTGTAATAGATGGTCAAAACATAACAGTGAAAAACACTTTGCCCGGCCAAAAAATCAGTTTTATTATAAGTAAAGCACGTAAAGGCAACTATGAGGGCAGACTGGTAGAAGTATTGTCAAAGTCGCCTCTTGAAACAGAGGAGCCGAAGTGTGTTCATTTTGGCCCTTGCGGTGGTTGCGCATACCAGACAATGGCTTATGAGACCCAGCTTAAATTTAAAGAAGAGCAGGTTAAATCTTTGCTTGACGCAGTTTGTCCCGGCTATCGGTTTGAAGGCATAAAAAGAAGCCCCGGGCAATGGGGATACCGCAGCAAAATGGAGTTTTCTTTTGGCGACCAAATAAAAGACGGCCCCCTTACCTTGGGTTTGCACAAGAAAGGGAGCCATTATGATATAATAACAACCGACAGATGTCAAATTGTGGACACAGATTACAACAGGATACTTGCCTGTACTTTGGACTATTTCGCAAAGCTGGGCATAAGCCACTATAAAAAGCAGACACATAATGGCTATTTAAGGCATTTGGTTATTCGAAAAGCTGCCAAAACAGGTGAGATACTGGTTAATTTGGTAACCTCGAGCCAGTGGGAATACGATGAGCCGGAAACTGCGGTTATGGAAGAATATGCCGTCAGAATATTGAAGCTTGAGATGGATGGCGGCATAGCGGGGATTCTTCACACATATAACGACAGCAAGGCTGATGTTGTGCAAAGCGACAGAACCGACATTTTATACGGCAAAGATTATTTTTATGAAGAGCTGCTTGGGCTGAAATTCAAAATATCGGCATTTTCATTCTTCCAGACCAATTCACTCGCAGCGGAAGTGCTATACAGCACTGTACGGGAATTTGTCGGCGACGCCAAGGACAAGCTGATTTTTGATTTATACTGCGGAACGGGAACAATCGGCCAGATTTTGGCTCATCAGGCGAAAAAAGTTGTTGGGATTGAAATTGTGGAAGAAGCTGTCGCTGCCGCAACAGAGAATGCCGCCTTAAATGGTCTCGACAATTGTGAATATATCGCAGGCGATGTCCTTTGTGTTTTGGACGAAATCACAGACAAGCCCGATCTGATAGTTTTGGATCCCCCGCGGGATGGAATCCATCCAAAGGCTTTGATTAAAATCATTGATTTTGGCGTGGAGCGGATTGTCTATGTCTCCTGCAACCCCGGAACGCTTGCAAGAGATGTGGCTGTAATGCAGGAGAGAGGCTACAAGGTGGAGAGAGTGTGCTGTGTGGATATGTTCCCAAATACGGCGCATGTGGAGCTGTCTCTTATACACATCT
>DGDL01000056.1:17025-17304 GCA_002385415.1 Clostridiales bacterium UBA3953 | reverse complement strand
TCGCCGGCAGCGTCAGATGTGTATAAGAGACAGGGGCATACCCGACGCGCTTGAGGAGCTTGTGCGGCGCGAGCTAAACGCGCTTGAGCGGATTGCGGCGGCGGATTTGGCCGGCCTTGCGTCGGCGCTCGGCACAAGCTGGGATTTGCCCTCGTGGCAAAGCTCGTCTGAGGGGCTGGCGCAGCGCTATTTCGAGGCGATGGATGCGCTGCCTGCGCGGGGTTACGGCATGTTCGCATGCTGCAATATGTTTTTATTCGACGCAGACGGGCTGAGGCC
>DGDL01000056.1:7938-16810 GCA_002385415.1 Clostridiales bacterium UBA3953 | reverse complement strand
ATTCGACGCAGACGGGCTGAGGCCGGTTCGCACGCCCGACCCGGTGCGTCTCTGCGATCTTTACGGCTATGAGCGCGAGCAGGGCGAGGTCATGGCAAACGTACTTGCCTTCCTCGAAGGCAAACCGGCGGCGAACATGCTGCTGTACGGCGATTCCGGCACCGGGAAATCCTCGACCGTCAAGGCTGCTGTAAACGAGTATGCAAGCCGGGGCCTGAGGCTGGTCGAGGTGAGGCAAAACGCGCTCGGCTGCCTTGACAGGCTGACCGAAACACTTGCCGAAAACCCGCTGAAATTCATCCTTTTCATTGACGACCTGTCGTTTGAGGGCAGCGAACCCGCTTTCGGGCCGCTGAAAGCGGCGCTCGAAGGTTCGGCCTGCGCGCGTGCCGACAACATTATTTTCTGCGCGACAAGCAACCGCAGGCGCCTCGTTCGACAGTCGTTTTCCGAGCGCGAGGGCGACGACATTAACCGTACAGAGACTATCGAGGAAAAAGTTTCGCTTTCGGAGCGGTTCGGACTTGCGGTGGGATTTTTCAAGCCGGACAGAGAGCGATATGCAGAGATAGTGCGAGCGCTTGCCGAGTCGCGCGGCATAGCGCTGACGCCCGAGCTTGAGCGCGCCGCCGAACAGTATGCACAGCGGCACGGCGGGCGTTCGGGCAGGGCCGCAAAGCAGTTTGTCGACTTGATTTCTGCCGGATAATCGCGACTTTTGCCGAGGCACAATTTTTACTTGTAAAGAGGCACAACTTGAAAAACGGACAAATTATAGCAGACCTGCATACGCATAACCACCATTCGTTTGACAGCGAGATGCATCCCGACGACTGCTTTTCCACGGCGGTGGAAGCCGGCGTCGATATAATAGCGGTGACAAACCACTTTGACATCGACGGCGTGCTGGACGGGATTTATGCAGGCTACGATGTGGAGACAGACAAAAGTGAAGTTCTGCGCGGGCAAAAGGAATACTCGGGCAGGCTGCGCATAATATGGGGCATCGAGCTTGGGCAGCCGACCCACAGACAGCGCGAGGCGCTCGAGTTTTTGGAGCGGCACGATTTCGACTATGTGCTGCTTTCGCTGCACAACCTGCGCGACGTGCCTGATTTCAGCTTTTGGGACTACAGCAAAATGACCGACGAGATGTGCGAGTATTGGCTCGACAAATATTTCTCGCAGATACTGGACATGCTCGATTTTCCGCGCTGTGATGCGCTCGCGCATCTCACCTATCCCTACAGGTACATGAAACAGGCGGGAAGAAAGGTGGATTTCGGGCGTTTTCGCGACAAAATAGCCGCAATTTATGAAAAGCTCATCGCGCGCGGCGCGGCGCTGGAGGTCAACACCTCAGGCTATCGCCAGGGTATGGGCGCTCCCATGCCCGACGAGCGTTTTCTCGCGCTCTACCGCGAGTGCGGCGGCGAGCTGACAGTAGTTGGCAGCGACGCGCACAGGCGCAATGATATTGGCGCGGGGATAGAACAGGCATACGGGCTTTTGCGCAGGCTCGGCTACCGGCATACTTATGTGCCCGCAAGGGGTGGTTTTGAGCCGCTGCCGCTTTAGTGTGCCGTTTGATGTTAATGGGGGGTAAAATTGTCCGCAAAGCGTAAATTTCCACTCTCCGCCGCGAGTGCGCTGTTCTGTCTTGTCGTAATTTTCATACATATAATATCGCCGGCTATAACGGGTGCAGACAGATCGACTGTGGCTTATGCTGCGGCGCTGTCGCTGTGGCGGCTTTCGGCATTTGTGGTCCAGGGATTTATCTTGCTGGCAGGTGCAAAGTTCGGGCTGAAACTCAAATACGGCTGCCTTGACCTGAGAAAATACTATCTTTCGCGCGCGAAAAGGATTCTCGTACCCTACATTATATGGGTGACCGTATATTATCTCGGGTTTTGGCTTCAGCGCTACTATGAATTTTCATTTTTCGACCTTTTGCGCTATATGCTTGTAGGCGACCTTGCCGCGCATTTTTACTTTGTAGTGACCGTTTTGCAGTTTTATGCGCTCGCGCCGGTTTGGAAGGCAATGGCAAGCCGGCTGCATGCCGCTGTAGCACTGCCCGCCGCCGCGTTTATATCGCTTATATCGGCGCAGTATTTGCCCGATTTGCTCGCGCTTGCCGGCATCAGTAATTTTGCGTGGTCGGACAGGGTGTTTGCGACCTATCTTGTCTGGTGGGTAGCGGGGCTTTACATTGGGCGCGACTGGGAGGCTTTTGCCAAGTCGCTTGAGCGGAGCAGGGCAATATTGGCCGCCGCCACGCTGCTTTTTGGGCTGCTCGATGCGCGGATAGCCTATGATATGTGGGTGCACGGCCGGTGGCACGCTTTTGCCGAGCCGGTACACATGCTGTACAGCGGCTGCGCCGTTATGCTTGTGCTGTCGCTCGGGACGCTTTTGCCCGAAAAATCGACTGTCGCGGCTGTATTGAGCGAAATTGACCGGTCCGGGTACGGCATATACCTTTCGCATGTACTGGTGCTTTCGGCAACCGGAGCTGCGCTCGATTATTTTGGCATTACAAGGCTTGCATACCGGATTATAATAAGTGCCGCGGCGACCTATTCCGTTTCCCTCGGCGCAAACATTGGTTACCGGAAGCTCATGGCTTTTATAAGGGCGAAAATAAGGCCCGCTGAAGCGCGGACGAAAAGCTGAACGGCGCGGTCGCGGGCATTGCATTGCAGTAATTTTGCTGCACGTCATAATTTTACGGGAGGGCAACCGCAGTGAAGAAATTCATGGGTAAAAATTTTCTTTTAAACAGCGAGCCGGCGCGAGACCTTTACCATAATTACGCCGCAAAGCTGCCTATTATCGACTATCACTGTCACCTGAACCCGCGCGAAATAGCTGAAGACCGCAAGTTTTCAAACATTACCGAGCTTTGGATAGGAAATCCAAATGATGGCGGCGACCACTACAAGTGGCGTGCCATGCGCTCGTGCGGTATCCACGAGAAATACATCACCGGCGACGCGTCGGATTACGAGAAGTTCCGCGCCTATGCGGAGGCGATGCCTAAACTGGCGGGCAACCCGCTTTATCACTGGTCGCATCTCGAGCTGCGCCGCTATTTCGGCTGGGAGGGTGTGCTTTCGCCCGAGACCTGCGACGAGGTTTGGGAGCTTGCCGCCGATAAGTTGGCCGAGTCTGAGTTTTCGGCGCGCTCGATAATCACGCGCTCGAACGTCGAGCTGATTTGCACGACCGACGACCCTGCGGACACGCTTGAATACCACGACCGGCTTGCGGATGCCTACGAGCGCGGCGAATTTAAAACGCGCGTTTTGCCGGCATTTCGGCCCGACCGCGCGGTAAACTGCGAGCGGGAAGGCTATGCAGACTATATTGAGCGCCTGTCGGAGGTCTCCGGCGTGAAAATAGACAGCTTCGACTCGCTGTGCGACGCCCTCTCCAAGCGTATGGACTTCTTCGCACAGCGCGGTTGTCGCGTGTCCGACCACGGCATGGATACGGCCGTGACATTTGAGCTTGCCGAAAACCGCAAGCAGCTTGACGATACGCTTGCCGCGGCGCTCGAGGGGAAACCCCTTACCGAAAAGCAAATCGCGGCGTTTAAAACCGCGCTTTACTGCCGGCTCGCGGCCGAATACCGCCGCCGCGGCTGGGTAATGCAAATCCATTACGGCGTGCTGCGCAATGTCAATCCGGTATTCTGGAAAACACTCGGCCCCGACTGCGGCTGTGACGTGATCTGCGGCCGCCCGTCGACCTATGAGCTTGCCATGCTGCTCGGCAAAATTACAGAGGAATCGGGCCTGCCGCGCACCATTATATACTCGATAAATCCGGCAGACAATGCGGCTGTCGGCGCGCTGATAGGCGCGTTCCAGCAGTCGGAGGACGGCGTGCCGCTGGTCTATCAGGGCAGCGCATGGTGGTTCTGCGACCACAAACAGGGTATGCGCGAGCAGATGGTGTCGCTTGCCAACCTTTCGGCTATCGGATGCTTTCCGGGCATGCTGACCGACTCGCGCAGCTTTGTGTCTTACACCCGCCACGAGTATTTCCGCCGCATTTTCTGCGACCTTGTCGGCGAGTGGATTGAGTACGGCGAGCTGCCGGCCGACCTCGATATGGCTGCACAGCTTGTCATGGACGTCTGTTACAACAATATCAAAAGGATACTGGATATATAAAAAATTGGGGGAACTCGTTTTTTAAAAATCCCCACGCCTCTCAAATGTTTTCGGCAACGTGTGGCTTCACCGACGGATGGCATATTGTCATCACGTCACCGGCTTCCAGTTGACTAAAGCAGCTGCATAATAAAGCACTGCAGCCGCCAGCATGTAGGCTATCGGTGGCGGCAAGTAAGCTGTACACCGGCGGGCATGCCGAACAAGCCAAATAAAATGATAAAACAGCCGCTTGCAAAAAACTGGCAAGTGGCTGTTTCTATTGTAGCTTATATGAAAATTGGCTTTAGCTTATCTATATTATCGGCGTTTCGAGCGAAAAGGACTCTGCCCAGCGGCGGTTACGTCGCTCCCGAACTATTTTCTCGCCTATTGCAAGCGCCACAAAAGCGATAAAGCCTATGGTGCTTATTATGCGGCCCTGCACTACGCAGTCGGGAAGGTAATCGAACACCAGCTCGTGTTCGCCGGCGGGGAGTTTAACCGCGAGCAGGGAGTCGGCCGTTTTGACCAGCTCAAGCTGGACGCCATCGGCTGTGACGTGCCAGCCTTCGTCATAAGGGATAGAGGTGAACAGCAGATTGCGGCCCTCGGGCACATTAACTTTGCCTTCGAGATGGGTGTCGCTGTGGCTTGTGAAGGTAACGTTGCCCTTCGCCAGGCGCGTGAATACGTCGCGGAAAACCTCTATGTCAAGATACCAGAAGCTTGTAGAGTTTGTCTTTACATAAAAGACATCTGTCTTGAGTTTGACCGAGACCTCGGCAGGCTGGTCGGGCGCCATTGTGCCGAGCGAGATTATGCGGTCGGTATCACTGCCGTAAACCGTGCCTCGGTCTGCTCCGTCAACGAAAAGCGCAACCTCGCGTTTTATATCGGTGGGGAAGTAGCAGAAAATCTCATACTTGTTTTCGGGCAGCAGGGTGAAGGTCACCTTTGAGTCCACCCCGTCAGCCGACTTGGAGTAGCGCCTGTGCCCTGTAGCGTATGACATGTTGCAGTTAAATGTCTGTTCGTCGACAACAGGTACAGGTTTAAAAAGCTCGATTGTCTGCTGCTCGCCGAGCATGAGCGTTACCATCGCGTTCATGCGCTCCATCGGCGAGTCGTACGATTCGCCGTCATAATCCAGCAGATTGCTGGAAACGGCATACGCTATCGAGAGAGCATAGGGATTGTAATAGGTGCGATAGTCATTGTCCTCGTCATAGGCTATCATCTGATAAAGATACTGGTTGGTCGGCTCGTTGAATATCATGTATTTGATGCCCAGAAGCGAGTCGGACACCGGAGTGCCGCCGAGATATTTTGCCCAGTGCGATTTTGAGGTATAGCCCATTTCGTCAAGAAATTTTATAACCGACGCGTTCAGCGTTGAAGTGGAGCACGAAAGCCCGTAGTATCCGAGCGCCATCGAGTCGTTGGTCTTGCGGTGGAAATTTTTCTCCATCCTATAAAGGCTGTCGTCGGAGCTTTTCACCGCGTCTACAATTGGCTGCAGGTTGTCCATGAAAGTGCGGTAGCCGACGCGGTTGCTTATTACAACGTCGTCATCAAGCGCAACCGTGTTGTGCAGACCCGCGGCAAAAGCCTCAACACACACTGCGCAGCCGAGTACCACCAGCCCCGCACCGCGAAGCGCGCCGCGCGACTCGAGATAGACCAGCACGATGTAAAGACCAACAAGACCCAGGCTGACCCAAATCATTATGATGTCGTCCACAAATTTATAGTCCTGCTTCTGTATCACCAAAAGGATTATGCCGAGCATGCCGCCAACTGTAAAAAGCGCCTTCATGCTGATTATCCGGCGGTCGCAGAAAGCCTTGTAGGCAAGGACGAGCACTATAAAGCAGAACAAAAAGCTGTATCGGTAATTGAGCCAGTTGGGGCGCTGGAATCCATGCCAGGCAATGTCAATAACCGAACAGTTGAAGCTGAAAATAAAGAAGACAAGCAGCAGCCCGCTCAACACTTTTTCGCGTGCCTTTACATTTTTCGCGATGAAATAGAGCGGGAGAAACATCAAAGCGAGCGTGCCGGAATAGACAAACGGCAGCCCCTCCGGCCGGACGGTGTCATACGACCCGAAAAAGAATTTTGTGGCAAAATCGAGGAAATCAAACTTCTGCTTGAACTCATAGACCGGCTTTGAGAATGTGGTTTTGCCGAAATTCAGCGAATACCACGTCGGCAAAATGATAATTGACGCTATCATCAGCACTATCGCCGACGCGAGCGCTATTCTGCCGAGCGACTTGATAAAATGCGCGCGTTCGCGGTAGAAATTGTTTTCATGATGTGCACTGTGAGCAATGTACCAATAAAAGAAATACACAAACACATAAATGCACATCATATAGCCGATATAAAAGTTCGATAAAATCGCCAGCGAAAGCGAGATTATAAACATTTTATAGCGGCCGCGGGAAATCAGCCGCTCAATTCCCAGCGTTATAATCGGCAGAAGTATCAGGTTGTCTATCCACATGGTATTGTGCGCTTGAACAACCGCATAAGCGGTCAGCGCATACATGGTTGAAAAGAGCACAGTACCCGTTTTGGGAGCTGCCGGGCGCGTGCGATAGAGATAATATGCCATGGTCAGGCCGGACGAGCCGACCTTCAGCAGTATCATCGCGAGCAGCGCCTCGGTTATCATTGTTTTGGGAAAAAGCGCCACTATAAATGAAAATGGGCTGGCAAGATAATAAGCATAAATGCCGACAAATTCGCCGCCCAGAGCGCGGCTCCATGAATAAAGCAGGCTTCCGCCCGCCAGTAGCTTTCGCCGCAGCTCTTCAAAAAAATAAACATATTGGCCGTTGAGGTCAAGCACCAAAACAGAGTTGTTGCCGAACGGCCAAACCTCCATCGCGATATAAATCATCCACATCAGACCGAGCGGGATGAAAAACGCCGCGATGAGGAATCGATAGTCGTTTTCAGCGAGATGTTCCCGTATTTTTTCAACAGTTTTTTTCATTTTCTTACCGAAATACATAAAATAGCATCAGCGATTACCGCGGCAAGTATAACACAAAAACATGGCATTGTCAACCAAACGTGGGGGATGCAGCCGCAATACCTGCCGATATTTTACCGCACAATGCATAATTTTATTTTGGATATATGCGAGGATTTGATTTTCGCGAATTTGCGGCACAAAAAGGCATGTCCGAATACTCGGACATGCCGCAGTCTTAAACAAAGTATTTAGCTTGCTTGCACTTGTTTTTCGATGTTCTTTATCAGCCTGTCGATTTCGGTCTGCATCTTCTTGCTGTTTTGCGCAAACAGCGATGCTATGTCGCGATTGTTGTTGGGATATGCGCGCAGGTAAAGCTCGTTGAACCGGCCGAACTGATAAAACTCGCCAAGGTCATACACGCGGTTGCCGAGTATAATGTCAAGCATATCGACCGATTCGACATCGCGCGTATATTTGTCTTTAAGCACGATGTCATAATACGCGGGGATCACAACATATCTTGATTCGGCGGCGAGCGCCTCGAGCAGGATACCGGTCATCTCCAGCTCAACTGCGTTCAGCGGCACGGTCAGAATACCGGAGTTGTGGATGGAGACCGAATGACCGTAATTTTTCTGGTTTTCGTCGAACTTGGGCACCGGCAGGATTCCGAAGTCGCTTTCAACCGCGCGCAGCTTCTCGGTTACGACTATGCGCTCGACATAGAATAGCATTTGGTCGGCAGCCATCATCGCGATTGGTGTCGGGCCGCCAGCCAGCTTATTGGTGTGAAGGAAGAATGTTTCGTCCCACATCAAATCCAGGATTTTCTGTGCGACGGTGAAGGTGCGCTCGTTGTCGAACGCAATTATCGGAGAGTCGTTTTCGTCTTTGCTTGCATAGCGACAGTCGCTGCCGTGAAGCATGATGTATGTCCAGTCGTCATACGCCACCACGCCCCAGCGGTCGTTTCCGTCAAGCACGCTGTCGCCGTTGAGATCGGCTGTAACCGATCTTGACAGGCTGACCATCTTGTCGAGCGTCCACTCGTTTCTATAAACAAGCTGGTACAGGTCTTCGATTGCGTTGTCTTTTTGCACTTTCTTGTTGTAGAAAATGCATGCGGTTGCGCTTTTGTCCATGAGCGTGATGTCGCCTTCTACCATTGGCAGCATGCCGCTAAGCGAAAGCTCGGCAACCGACTGAGAGTCCCACCAGGGTTTGTCCCAGTCTATATATGGCAATGTATGAAGGTCAAGCAGAACTCCCTGCTGCACGAGCTGGGTGCTTTCATAAGTGCGGGGGAAATACACGTCATAGGGGAGATCGCCGGCTCTGACGGTTTTGGTGCAGGTGTTTATAAGGTCTGCGTGGTTGAGATAATCCGCGGATATTTGCACATTGTAATTTTCTTCAATTGCGAGGTTGCGTTTGTATACCGAGTCGTTGATAATGTCGCCGGTTTCCTCATCGGCATCAAGGTCGTACAGTATTGTCGCACCGGAGATTTCCCAGTGAGCCATCCTGAACTCATAGCCGTCAAATTTCACGTCCGGCAAGTCGGGGTAAACGCGCGTTTCGTCAGGCTCGGTTTCAGCGGTGCCGGACGGGTCGGCAGTAGTACCTGTCTTATCGCCCGCATCCGAGCAGGCTGTCGCCGCAAAAAGCATCGCGGTCGCAAGTAGTGCGGACAGCAGTTTTTTTATAGCATCTTGCA
>DGDL01000056.1:500-7696 GCA_002385415.1 Clostridiales bacterium UBA3953 | reverse complement strand
TGTATCAATATATCTCAATGAATTTTAAAGAATATATATATATATAAAAACCACAATTGTAGCAATTATTTGTTGCATCTGTATTACATTTACAGAATAAAACATTTTTATTTGTTGACTTTTTTAGTTAAAAACACTATAATACCAATTGTGCGTATTCGCGTCTCGGCAGCTTTTATGCTATTTGCCGCAGGTGCAGATCTGTCAGTTTTGCAGACAGACCGGCAGAATGCACGGCGGTGCAGGTGAAAGTCAATCAGTAGTTTGCTTGCCGCAACGGACAGTTGCTTGCAGAGTCGACCGGTTTGCGGTATAATCGACGGAAGCAATACTGCGTGCCGGCTGCACTGTCTGTGCATCCACAGCTCACGATCGCTCCAGTTAAGGAGGGAAGAATTTGATTGAACTTAGCAAAATGCCGCGCGAGCTGATAAAAAAGCTCGCTGAAAAAGGTATTGCCGAAAGTGACATAAAAATTTGCGTCCGTTCGGATATGAATGCCGACGGCGTTTATTGTGATAACTGGCTTTTGGTAACCGTAGATGACCTCATTGTCATCGGCGGCATTAAGACCGTGACCCCCAAAAAGCGGATGAAAACGCCTTATCCCGAATACGGCGGACTTGCCGCAGTGACCGAAGCCGAAAACAACCGGAAAAAAGGGCCTATCAGCGCGGCAAAAAGCCTTATGCGTAAATATGCAGAGGCAAAAAGCCGCGTTATATACGATTTTGAGCAAATTTCGTATGAGTATTATCCGCTTGCAAATCTCAAGGATTTTTGGATAGAAGAACTGATTTCGACCTGCCGCCTCTGCGCGATTCAGCTTGACGACGAAAACGCAAAGCTCGAAGCCGAGCGCGTCCGGAAAGCGCGCGAGGAGACAAAAGAAAGAGAAGAGCGGGAGAAGAGAAGGGCAGAGGAAATCCGGCGCGCAATAGAAGAGGGCCGCCCGATGCCCGAAGAAGAAAAAGAGGAGCCGGCCGCGCAGGGTAAAGCGTCTTTCGAAATTAAAGGCGAGCCGATTTTAATCACCCGGTTTACCAATACTTGCAAAGCCGATATGCGGCTGTTTGTCAAGTATGTAAACAGATACCACGAGACCGGCGAGCTTAAATTCGACGCGGAGGACAAAAAAGAAGAGCTGTTTTGTCCCAAGTGCGGACAGCGTTATGCCAATCCGGAGCGCAAAATATGCCCGCACTGCATGGATAAAAGCAAGATTATCGCGCGGTTTGCCATGTTTTTCGCCAAGTACAAGGTCTATATTGGGGCCTCTCTTCTGATGCTCATAGTCATGAGCGCACTTGGCGTTATCGGGCCGTATGTAAGCTCGGGGTTCTACTATGACCAGGTGCTTGACAAAAACGGCAAATACTACGGCCAGCTGCTTTTGGTGCTCGGGATAGTTGTCGGTACAAGGCTGCTTTCCACGCTTATAACGATGGTCGGCGGCTGGGTAAGCGCCTATATCTCGGCGCATGTGGTATACGACCTTAAAAAGGTCATATTCGGCGCTATCGAGCGTCTTTCGATTTCGTTTTTCACCGGGCGTCAGACAGGCGGACTTATGACACAGGTTAACCGCGACGCCAACAACATATACTGGTTCTTTGTGGACGGCCTGCCATATTTCACGGTAAACATCGTGCAGGGAATAGTGGTCATATTGCTGATGTTTATCATGGATTTCTGGCTGACCTTCCTTTCGGTGATTGTCATACCGTTTATGGTAATGCTCATAGCCTGGCTGTTCAATCGCATGGAAAAGCTGTGGGCACACCAGTATTCACGTTCGCGCGAGCTCAATTCCATGCTGTCCGACGTGCTTTCGGGCGTGCGCGTGGTAAAGGCATTCTCAAAAGAAAAGCGCGAGATGGCGCGCTTCAAAATGCATTCCGAGGCACTGGCCGGCGCTGACCGCGACATGCGCCGATTTGAAAACATCGCGTTTCCTGCAACGAGCTTCCTATTATATATCGCCAACATTGTCGTGTGGCTTGTCGGCGGCTGGAAGGTTATACAAGGCGAGATGACGTACGGCACGCTGCTTGTGTTTGTATCGTATATGAATATGATTTGGAACCCCATGTATTTCTTCGTCGATATGGTAAACTGGGCTTCCTCGTGCATGAATGCCATGCACAGGCTCTCGGAAATCATGGACGCAGTGCCGGATGTTGCAGAACGCGAAAACCCCGTCCGCATGCCGAGCGTGCAGGGGCGTGTTACCTTCCGCAATGTTTCCTTCTCGTACGATAAAAACCGCAAGGTTATCGACGGGGTTTCATTTAACATCGAGCCGGGCCAGGTAATCGGTATCGTCGGCCACACCGGGGCGGGCAAAAGCACGCTTGCCAACCTGCTTATCAGACTATACGACACAACCGAGGGCGAGATACTTATTGACGGCATCAACGTGCGCGACATAGCGTTCGACGATTTGCGACGCAACGTCGCCATTGTGTCGCAGGAGACATATCTGTTCGCCGGCACAATACTTGACAATATTCGATATGCAAAGCCCGATGCTACTTATGAAGAGGTAATCGAGGCGTCGAAGATTGCGGGCGCTCACAGCTTTATAATGAAGATGCCGGACGCCTATTCGACGCGCATCGGTTTCGGTTACAAGGACCTGTCGGGAGGGGAGCGACAGCGCATATCTATTGCCCGCGCAATTTTGCGCAACCCCAAGATTTTGATACTCGACGAGGCTACTGCTGCGATGGATACCGAGACCGAGCGTCAGATACAGGCCGCGCTGGCAAAGCTGGTGGTGGGTCGAACCACTATAATGATCGCTCACCGGCTCTCCACGCTGCGCGACGCCGACTATCTGATTGTGCTCGAAAACGGCAAAATGCCCGAGTTCGGCACACATGCCGAGCTTATATCAAAGAAAGGCATTTACTTCAGGCTTTACAGATTGCAGCTTGAAGCGCTCAGGAGCATAGGGATCGCAGAATAAAATGACGGACGCTCAACCGAAACATAGAAACATAACGGAACACGTTTACATGCGATTGGAGTGGTTACATAGTGGCGGACACACGAAAATCCGAAGCAAACACGGAATCGGCAACCGCGCTGCGCGACGTTGTAAAGATCGTCAGGCTGGACGAGGAGGCGGCTGCGGGCAATGCCGTGTTCTATAAAAACAGCGACTTTCTCGCGCTTCGGGCAAAAATTGAAAACGAAAACGGCGAGCGCGAGGAAAAGACATGGGACAGGGTGTTCCTTCACCGCGCGTTCCCGTTCGACGACCCGTATAGATACATTTCTGTGCTTGACAAAGACCAAAACGAGATAGGAATAATAGGCGACCTTCGCAATATTGAGCCGGAAATACGAAAGCTGCTTGAAGAAGAGCTTGAGCGCAAGTACTACACGCCTGAAATCAAGGCAATCAAGCAGGTGAAAGAGCGATACGGGTTTTCATACTGGAAGGTCGAAACCGACATCGGGCCGCTGCAGTTTACGGTGCAGGACACATATCGCAGCATACTCAGAGTCACCCCGACGCGCATCTTTATCGTGGATATGAACGGCAACCGCTATGAAGTCCCCGATTTGGAGGCGCTCGACCGCAAAAGTTACCGGCTGATAGAGCTGTACCTGTAAGCACAGCCGGTCTGCCTCACCCATAAATCGGAGGTGAAAGAACCAATGCAATCACGCGAAGAGCTGATAAAACGTTTTGTCGAGCTTGACAAAACCGTCCAGCACGACGACGTTATAGTCGCTCTGCCGTTCGACCTGCCGCCCGATTCGGAAAAACAGCTTGTCGACGGGCTGGTAGGATTTACAAAAGAAAAGATAAAAGTGTACCGGGACGGAACGCTTGCCGCCGAATACAGCATGGCGGACGTTAAAGAGATAAAATGCGTCCCGGGCATAGGCTGCACAACGCTTGAGATTCTGACCGGCGACGAGCAGGAAATCCTTTTGTGCAGGTCGAATATGTCGCTGAACCTGCTTTATGCGACGCTCGCAAAGCGGCTGAACCGCTATCTTGAAAGCGGCGTCTTTGACAGCTCGTATGAAGAGGAAGTCGACATATACTGCCCTAAATGCCACCGCCCGTATTCACCCGGTTCAAACGTATGCCCGCACTGTGCGGATAAAAAGCAGTATCTGAAACGGGTATGGGAGATAGCAAAACCCTACAAGGGCTATATAATCGTCTCGGTTGTAATGTACTTTGTCATATCGGCACTAAACCTGCTCGGGCCGTATTTCAACCGCATACTCGTCGACGATTACATAAAAGCCGATCAGATGCCTAAATTTGCCGGATTCTTGTCGGTTATAGGCTGCATTTTCGGCGTAAGTGTACTGTCACGCATACTGACGATACTGCGTTCGCTGACAATGGTCGAGGCGAGCAACCGCGTCATTGTCAAGCTGCGCTCGATGGTGTTCAACAAAATAGAAATGCTGTCGCTCAAACGCGTGTCAAAACGCACGGCGGGCGAGCTGATAAACCGGATCACGGGCGACACCGAGACGCTGCAGAATTTTATAACCTATCAGCTTGGCGACATAGTCCAGCAGCTTCTTGTGTTTGTCTCCATCAGCGTCCTGCTGTTTATATACGACTGGCGGCTTGCGCTGATGATTCTGCTGCCGGTGCCGTTTATAATGGTTGCATATCGCCTGTTCTGGCGATTCATACATAAACGCTTCCACAAGCAGTGGACGTTGAGTGCAAAATCCAACTCGGTGCTGCACGACATATTCAGCGGCATACGCGTCGTCAAGGCTTTCGGTATGGAAAAAGCCGAGATGGAGCGCTATGACAAGGCGACCGCCGACGAGCGCGACATATCCATTGCCAACGAGCGTACATTTGCGCTGATATTTCCGGTAATCGGCTTTTTCATGGGGGTCGGCGAGTTCTTCCTTCTCTACTATGTCGGCTCGAAGATACTTGGCGGCACCATGACGCTGGGAGAAATGCAGCAGTTTTCGTCGTATGTATCTATAATCTACGGGCCGCTGAGCTGGATGGCAAACTTCCCGCGCCGTTTGGTCAGGGTTATGACCAGCATCATCAAAATTTTCGATATTATCGACGAAAAGGTTGACGTAGCCGACAAGGAAAATGCAATCGACCTGAAAATTGAAGGCCATATAAGCATAGAGGACATTTCGTTCGGTTACGATGAATCGAAAGATGTACTGCGCCATGTGAGCCTTGAAATCAAGCCCGGCGAGTTTATCGGCATCGTCGGCAAATCGGGTGTCGGCAAATCGACACTTATAAACCTTGTCATGCGCTTGTACGACGTAGACGACGGCTGCATAAAAATCGATGGGCATGACATACGCGACATCTCGCAGGAGTCGCTGCGCTCACAAATCGGCGTAGTGCTCCAGGAGACCTTCCTGTTCTCGGGCACTATATACGAAAATATCGTCTATGCAAAGCCCGATGCCACGCGCGAGGAGGTTATCACCGCGGCAAAACTCGCCGGCGCGCACCAGTTTATCATGAAACTGCCGGACGCATACAATACCAAAGTGGGCGAAAGGGGCTACACGCTTTCCGGCGGCGAGCGCCAGCGCGTTGCTATAGCTCGTGCCCTGCTGCACGACCCCAAGATACTGATAC
This sequence comes from Clostridiales bacterium UBA3953, assembly GCA_002385415.1. Taxonomy (GTDB): domain Bacteria; phylum Bacillota; class Clostridia; order Oscillospirales; family CAG-272; genus DTU078. The sequence continues at coordinate 2,079 of DGDL01000056.1, read as the reverse complement.
TGGACGAAGCGACATCGGCGCTGGACACAGAAACTGAAAAGCAGATTCAGGACGCGCTGCAAAGGCTCGCAAAAAATCGCACGACGCTTGCAATCGCGCACAGGCTGTCTACGCTGCGTAATGCCACAAGGCTGGTGGTGCTCGATAAAGGCACGGTCGCCGAAGTCGGCACCCACGATGAGCTGATGAAAAACAAAAACGGCATTTACTATGGCCTTGTCATGGCACAGCGCCAGATGAGCCGCATGGCGCCGGGCGTCACAAAGGTAAGCGAAAGCGCATAGGAACAAGCGCTTTGCCGCAATCGGTGCAGGCGTTTTTAAACCATGTTTTCCGCCTGCTCGGATTTATCCGGGCAGGCGGTTTGTGCTGCATTGGTTTTCGGTTACTATTGTCATTTGCGTAAGCGAGTAGTATAATAACATAGATATTACATTATTTATAGAGGTTATAAACATTATGAAAGCTATAATAATGGCGGCAGGCAAGGGAACAAGGCTTGCGTCGCTGGGCGGCGACCTGCCAAAGGTGCTGCGCATGGCGGGCGGAAAACCGCTGCTTGCACATGTGCTTGAAACCGCGTCTTGCTGTAAAAAGGAGGACATCGTAATCGTAACGGGGTATCTCGCCGAAAAAGTAGAGGAGTCGTTCCCCGATTATACATTTGTAAGGCAGGGCGAGGACGCCTATGGCACCGGCTATGCAGTCATGTGCGGCATGTCCCATCCCATGTTTGAAGGTTATGATGGCGAGGTGCTAATCCTAAACGGCGATATGCCGCTTGTGCGCCGCGAAACGGTCGTCCGCATGCTCGAGCGACATCGCAGCTCGGGCTGCGCCTGCACATTGCTGTCCTGCGTCAGCCGGCGCGAGCTGCCGTTCGGGCGGGTGATACGCGACAAATTAAAACCCGAGCCGGGCAACGTAGTAGCGATTGTGGAGGATGCGGACTGCACGCCCCAGCAGAAACTTGTACGCGAACTCAATGTCGGCACCTACATATTCGATGCAACAAAACTCAGGTATGCACTGGCGAACATAAAAAACGACAATCCCAAGCGCGAGTATTATTTGACCGACACGGTTTCGGTGCTTATTTCGGCTGGCGAGCGTGTTGACGCCTATATCACACCCGACGAAACCGAGATGTGGGGAGTAAATACACCGGAGGATTTACAGGAAATATCGGCTATTTTAAACTCACGTTCAAAATAGTGCATAATAAACATGTCGATATTTGTGCAATATCAACAATTGAAATTTGCTCTGCGTTGTGGTATAATAGTAAGCACTTCGGGGGCGTAGCTCAGCTGGTTAGAGCGCATGCTTGACATGCATGAGGTCATTGGTTCGATCCCAACCGTCCCCACCATGACGCAGGTAGCGTAGTAGGCTGAAAAACAGCTTGCTACGCTACTTTTTGTTTGATTTTTAATGGGAAAGACACAATGCTAACACCGCTAAAATATGACAAATTTGGACATTTAGAGCACGTTGAGATGGGGAGTTGCGCGGGGAGTGAATTTAGGCATTAGTAGGCATTGTAGTCTTTCTTTTATAAAGGTTTTAAGCATAAAAA
>DGDL01000056.1:0-223 GCA_002385415.1 Clostridiales bacterium UBA3953 | reverse complement strand
TATGTATTGCTTATGCGGCATTATCTGATTCTTTTATCTCTTTATCTCCAAGCTCGCGTACCGCCGCCTCGATCATGGCTCGTATCTCGTCCTCAACATCGTCTATGTCCACTTCAATGCCTTTAGCGCGTAGCATGTTCCCGACATATTCGAGCTTGGCTCGACCATTACCAGCGCCGTATAGCTGTTCAGCCGCAAGGACAAACGTCTGTATCCAAGTCTG
>DGDL01000013.1 GCA_002385415.1 Clostridiales bacterium UBA3953 | reverse complement strand
AGATGTGTATAAGAGACAGGTGCTGTGCATTATATAACATTTTGGGATTCTCGCGCTATTGGGGCTTGTCTTAACCTGGCTGTGCGTATTTCTCGCAAACGAGCTTACCGACCTGCTTGCGAGCATATCGTCCGAGGCAGAGGCAATACTCGAGGATGTCGAGAACTTCGTTGAAAGCATTGCTCAAAAGCTGCGGCTGCCCGATAATGTACTGCTGGGTGACGGCTATATTCCCAGGCTTGTCAGCTCGTTTGTGCAAAACACCCTTTCGGCGATTGCGGCGCGTGTGCCCGATATGCTGGGGCGGGTTATTGCGGCGCTGCCGGGGATTATACTGTTTACGATTGTGACGCTTATCGCCTCGCTGTATTTGAGCGCGGACTATAAGAAGATAGGTGCGGCGGTAGCGCGCTTTGTACCCGAGAAGGCGCAGGGAGCTTTCGGCACCGGCGTGCGCAGGCTGGGCTCTGCGCTGGTAAAGTATCTGAAGGCGTATCTGATTATTGCGCTTATCACGTTTGCGGAGCTTTCTGTCGGACTGGTTATCCTGCGAGTGAGGTCTGCCTTGATTGTGGCAGCCATCATCGCGATTGCCGACGCCTTGCCGGTTATCGGGGCGGGCGCGGCTCTGATACCATGGGCGGCGGTCTCGCTGCTGCGCGGCGACTATTATCGCGGGATTGGGCTTGCGATAGTATATGTGGTGGTGCTTATTGTGCGGCAGTTTGTTGAGCCGAAGGTGCTGGGCGGCGTGTCGGGTTTGCACCCGCTTGCGGCGCTGGCAGCGATGTACTGCGGCCTGAAACTGTTCGGCGTGGCGGGCCTGTTTGTGTTCCCGTTCGCTGCCATCATTGCGGGCGAGCTGTTTGTGCGTCAAAGTGAGGGTTAGCCGGGGCAAGCGACGCGGGATACTTTTCTAAAAAATTCCCGCACTCTTTAAAGGCATGTGGTGGAGCTTTTTTCAAAGCTCCACCACAAAAATTTTATATAACTCACACGCTTGCCGCGCGGGCAACGGCGGTGACGGTTGCGCCAAGCTCGACCGTTACCTCTCCCATATCGGTCATCGCATGCGAGTCGTGTTTCTCCTCGCTCACGGTTATCTCCAGTTCGCCGGTCACGCCCCGATGGCGTGCGTCTCGTGCGGCAAGTTCTGCCGCGCGGCGCTGCGCCTCCGCCAACGCGTCCTCGTAACTGTCGAACATAACATTCTCGCCGCCGCCCATCACAATATAGCCGCCCTGCCCTGCTTCGTCAGACGAAGGCCGGATAAACACGCTGCGCTCGCACTTGACGGTGCAGACCGTGGCACCCACCGCGTTCGCCACTCCTGCAAACTCGGGCACAACAAGCCGCATCCCCAGCTTTTCGGCGGCCCTGCTCGCAATCGCTTTCGCCGGTGCGCCCACCGCCACAAGTGTCGCGGCCGAGCTAAACACCGGTCGAAACAGCGCTTCGTCCCCGCGCGACCACGCCGCCTCAAGCAGCTGTTGCGGCGGAAAATCCTCGCCTGCGCCGCCGATGTGCCTCCTTGCAAGAATTCGTACAATTCCCGTATAAAACTTAAACGAGGCAATATCCAGCACCGCCTCCGCCAGCTCCCGTGCACAGAGCCGCAGATGGCGCTCGAAATATCGCGCGCCAAGCAGCGACGCCTGTGCGTCAAACTTGTCAAATATGCCCAGTATATGCATCGCGTCTGTCGGCGTAAATCCCGCGCGTATAATATAGCCCCGAGTCTCGAGCGTCCTCAAATCGGTGGGCAGCACCTCAAACCCCACGCGCTCGGAAATCTCTGCCACAGCCATCGGTCCCGAGGAAAGCTGCTCGCAAATCTTTTTTTCGCGGCCGGACAGCGCGCCTTCCGGCGGCATTTTCAACAGCTCGAGCAGTTCATACCGGCGGGACAGCCCCTGATAGGGCGACTCCGCCAGCCTGCGCAGCGACTCCCGCACGTCCGGACAGCGCGCCGAGAGATTGCACAGCGGCACAACCCGCTCGTCGCACAGCGCGAGCTTGCCGTCGCGGTCGATTATCACGCGGCTGTCGCCGCCCAGCCCGTAGGTTTCGATATAGGTCGAGGACACGCTCGTCCTCCAGTTACCGATGTCTATTCCCAAACCGGTTTTGACCGGCTCGCCGCCCTCGACCAGCGCTATGTCGGTCGTCGTGCCCCCGATGTCGGCAATGACTGCATCCAGCGTGCTTCCGCCCACAAGGTTCAGCGCGCCAACCACGCTCGCCGTCGGGCCGGAAAGCAGCGTCTCGACCGGCCTCAGCGCCGCAAACTCTGCGCTCATCAGCGTGCCGTCACTGCGCACCACGCTGACGGGCGCACTTACTCCCAACCGCGCAAGCGAGTGCGTCACGGCGAAAAGAAACTCGCGGATAACCGGCAAAAGCCGCGCGTTGAGCAGCGCAGTCGAAGCGCGTCGCAGATAGTTCAGCTCGCCCGGTGCCACGTCCACGCTGCACACCGAGCTGCCGCCCAGCTCCGCCACGATGTCGCGCGCCTTGTATTCGTGCGCCGGGTTGCGGTTAGACAGCATGCCCGATACGGCAACGCAGGGCACCAGCTCTATCAGCTTGGCTATTTTCTCGCGTGCATGCACGTCAAACGGTTCGGCTTCATTTCCGTCAAGGTCTATCCGCCCGTCGAGAAAGCATATATCCGACGCAGCCAAAAGACCGAATTCGGCGGCCCGCTGCTCTACTATCCCGCGGTCGCCACCGACGATTATAAGCCCGCAGCGACTGCCCCGCCCCTCGACGCAGGCGTTGGTTGCAAGCGTCGTCGACAGCGCGACGCGACCGACCAGCTTTAAAAGCTCCGGGTCGAGCGCGGATACCGCACCGACAATCCCGATGCAAAGGTCGTCTTTTGTGGTCAGCGACTTTGCGGAGGCTACTACCAAGCCGCCTCCCGATTTTTCGGATTTATATATCACGGCGTCGGTGTATGTGCCGCCCGTGTCAATTCCCAAAATGTAGTCTGCATTCATAGCCTTATAACCTTTACGGCGACGGGCGATTTTTCTTTTCCCGCCGCCGATATTTTGGTTGTTATTTTATGTATTAAAGCGTATCGTCAAAAAGTTCGGCGCCGCCTTTCAGCAGCGAGATAAAATCTTCGATGCTCTCCAGCCTGCGTTCGGACAGCACGCCGCACAGCCTCGGCATATTTATCGAGTGGCAGTCCGAGCCGGCGACAGCCGCAAGCCCGTAGCTTCTCGCATACTCGCCCGCCCTGACGTTGGCGATGTCGGCACGCGCGGCAGACAGCACCTCGCATCCGTCCGTAAGCGACGGGTAAAGCCAAATCGGCTCCGAGTTTTCGCGGAAAGGATGGGCGTGCACCACATAGGCACCGTCGTTGCGAACGCGCTCAAGATAGGTTCGGGCGTCCCACGACACCGACTCGGGTTTATCGCGATGCCACTCGGGCGGTAGCCCAAAGACAAGAAAGTGCGCAACGCTGGATGAATACTCCCAACCATAGAAAACGTCGAGACCGAGCTGCCGCCCACGTTCAAGGCAGGCTCTGTAGCCCGCTGTTATGTGCTCGCAATATGCCGCCCATGCCTCATCGCTTTCAGCATGGCGGGGGTGCGGAATTACATGGTCGGTCACAACCACGCCCGCATAACCCAGACGGGCATAAAACTCTGCCATCTCGGCGCCGGTATTTCTTGCACAGCCGCTCGTTTCCGAACAGTGCATGTGCGTTTCGTATTTATATTTACTCATGAATATTACTCCAGACACTGCAAAGAAGGCCCTTTCACACTGAAAAGGGCCTCTTTCTTGTTATTTTATGATGTTTATGCGGTAAACGCCTTCGAGCGACGATATTTTATCGGTCACATCTGCCGGCACTTCGCCTATGAGCTCGATGATTGTATAGGCATAATCGCCGCGCGAGCGGTTTATCATGTTTTCAATGTTTATATTGTGCGCCGATATAGATGAGCTTATCTGCGACAGCATGTTAGGCTTGTTCGCATGCAGCACGCAGATGCGCGCGTCGCCGTCGTGAGGCATAGAGGTGTTTGGATAGTTGACGCTATTGATGATGTTGCCGTTTTTGAGATACTCTATTACCTGCTGCACTGCCATAACCGCGCAGTTGTCCTCACTTTCGACAGTCGAGGCGCCGAGATGGGGTATTGCAATCACGCCGTCAACGCCGACAAGCTCGTCGGTCGGGAAATCGGTCACATAGCGCTTTACCTTGCCTGACTTGAGCGCGGCAATAATGTCGGGGCTGCAAACGAGGTCGGCGCGCGAAAGGTTTACTATGCGCACACCATCCTTCATTTTGGCGATTGTATCGGCGCAAATCATGCCTTTAGTCTCGTTTGTCGCCGGTGCATGTACGGTTATGTAGTCCGACGCCTCGTACACCTCGTCATAGCTTGTGGCGCGGCGCACGGCGCGTGACAGCCCCCATGCGGCGTCCACGGTGATATAGGGGTCAAACCCTATGACTTCCATCCCGAGCGCCACCGCAGCGTTGGCGACCATGCCGCCTATTGCGCCGAGGCCTATAACACCGAGCGTTTTACCCTCAAGCTCGCAGCCGGCGAACTTTGACTTGCCGGCCTCGACCAGCTTTGCGATACCGGTTTGGCCGTCAAGCGACTTCACCCACTCGATGCCCGCAACTATATCGCGCGAGGCAAGCAGCAGTGCCGCTACTGTAAGCTCTTTGACGCCGTTTGCGTTTGCGCCGGGCGTGTTGAACACAACAATACCGCGCTTCGAGCACTCGTCGACAGGGATATTGTTGACGCCGGCGCCCGCACGCGCGATTGCACGCAGCGACGGACCGAGCGTCATGCTGTGCATGTCCGCCGAGCGCACTATTATCGCGTCCGGATCATCTATATCGTCGCCGACAATAAATTCGGCGGGATTAAAATGGTCTGTACCTACTTTTGCGATTTTGTTGAGCAGCTTGATTTTATACATTAACCGTTTACCTCACTTCTTCGCGTTTACGGCGGCAAATTTTTTCATAAATTCGACCAGTTTTTCCACGCCTTCGCGCGGCATTGCGTTGTAGATAGACGCTCTCATGCCGCCGACCGAGCGGTGGCCCTTGAGGTTCTTGAGGCCCGCGGCCTCAGCCTCTTTCGGGAACTTTTTGTCGAGCTCCTCCACTCCGGTGACGAACGTGACGTTCATAATAGAGCGGTACTCTTTTTCGACGGGCGCGATGTAATAGTCCTGCGAGTCGAGATAGTCGTAGAGCAGCTGGGCTTTTTCCCTGTTGCGCTTTGCCATGGCCTGGAGACCGCCGGTCTCCTCGACCCAGTGGCAGACGAGCCCGAGCATGTATATCGCAAAGCAAGGCGGAGTGTTATACATTGAGTCGCTGTTTGCCATCGCTTCCCAGTCGAGCATGGTAGGAATCAGCTTATGCGCGCGTCCAAGCAGGTCCTCGCGTACGATGACGACCGTCACTCCCGCGGGCGCCATGTTCTTCTGCGCGCCGGCATATATCACGCCGAAACGCGAGACGTCGATAGGCTCGGAAAGTATGCATGACGACATATCCGCGACCAGCGGAATGTCGCCGGTGTCGGGTATATAGTTCCACTTTGTTCCGTAGATTGTGTTGTTGAAGCAGATGTGCACATAGTCGGCGTCGGGCCGGAAATCCTCGCGGGACAGTGCCGGGATATAGGTGTGGTTTCTGTCTGCCGAGGATGCGACAATCCTTATGTCACCGTATTTCTTCGCCTCGTCGGCGGCTTTCTTTGAAAACTGACCGGTTATGACATAATCGGCCTTGCCCGAGCCGGTGAGCAGGTTGAGCGGCACCGCGGAAAACTGCGTGGTGGCGCCTCCCTGCAGAAACAGCACTTTATAATTGTCGGGGATGTTCATGACGCGGCATAAACTCTTTTCCGCGTCCGCAATAATGGGTTCGAAGTCCGATGATCGGTGACTCATCTCCATTACGGACATACCCGAGTTTCCGTAGCATACAAGCTCGGAGGCTGCGCGCTCGAGAACGGGCAGCGGCAGCGTTGATGGGCCTGCGGAAAAGTTATAAACTCTTGTCATGACCAAAACTCCCTCGTTTTAGATTAAAAATAAAAAAATTATAGCCTTATTATAGTACTAAACGCCTGGCAAGTCAATGTAAATAGTGCCGTTTTTAGGTTACGGCTCTTTACCTTTTTGTTACATTATTCACATGAGCGCGACGGAGAATTTGCAAGTTACTCAATGTCGAGATGCATTTTGCAGGACGGCGGCCAGTAGACGCAGTCGAGCATACCCCAGTCCTCGTCGGCGATCTCGAGCTGTGTTGCCGCGACGTTTTCCTCGATGTGGGCGACCGAGCCGGCTTTTGGGATGGCGCAAACGCAGCTTTTCTTGAGCACAAATGCGAGCATGACCTGCATGACGGTGGCACCGTATTTTTGGGCGACTGCGGCGATGGTTGGCTCGGTTCGCACGTCAACATTCATCCTTCTGAGCGAGCCGGCCTGCGCGAGCGGGCAGTATGCCATGATGGCGACGTTATGCTCCTCGCACCATGGGATGAGGTCGTACTCGATGCCGCGCGAGGTGATGTTGTAAAGCACCTGGTTTACCGCACAGTTTTTACCGCCGGGTATCTGCCACAGCTCCTGCATGTCTGGCGTGTCGAAGTTTGAGACGCCCCAGCGGCGGATTTTGCCTTCCCGCACCAGTTTTTCCATGCACCAGACGGTCTCCTCGAGCGGGACGGAGCCGCGCCAGTGGAGCAGATAGAGGTCAAGATAATCGGTGCCCAGCCTGCGGAGCGAGGCTTCGCAGCTTTTGAACATGTTATTCCGGTCGGCGTTGTGGGGGTAGACTTTGGATACGAGAATGTATTTGTCGCGCGGTATGCCGCGAAGCGCGCGGCCAATAAGCAGCTCGGAACGGCCGCCGCCGTACATTTCGGCGGTGTCTATGAGGTTTGCGCCGAGCTCGATGCCGCGCCGTATCGCAGCTATCTCGCTTTCGGCGCGTGCGGGGTCGTCTCCGATTCGCCACCCGCCCTGGCCGAGTGCGGGGATAAGCAGTCCGTTTGCGTTTACCTGTCTCATTTGATTTATTTTCACCTTTGGAAGTTGCTTATTTTCGCGGGACTCTTTTTTCAAATAAGTTTCCCGCATCTATAAAAATTTTTCACTATTTATCTCAACGGGGTGTGTGCCGTTGTCTCTACACATGCTGCGCCATCAAAGCCCTGTCGCATAGAGGCACGTTTCGCTCAACCCGCGCCGTTTTTCCCGGGGCGCTTCTCTCCGGCGTCTTTTCTTTGACGTCATTTGCTTGCAGATGACGTTGGCCGCACTTTCTAAGTTAGCATAACCGCGCCCGGCGGTGCGGTAGCCGCAAGTGCACAGCCGCGCCCGTCACATGCATTTAAAAAAGCGCGCCGCCGCAGCAGCGGCGGCGCTTATCATTATTTTAACACTTCACCGCTCCGGATGCCTGTCGGGCGGCAGCCTGCCTCGATTCGGCGGAAAGGGGTCGAGATCGAGCGGCCTTCCGTCGGCGGGGGACACTTTCCTCCATTTTATGCGTCAAAAACTTTTTTGCTTAGTCTTCGATTGCTGCTTTGCGGCCCATTATCTTGCGCAGACGCTCGGCGTCGAACTTCTCGCGGCGGTCAAACGAGTAGATACCGTTTTTCTCCTGCATGACGTCGGTGAGCTGCGTGTAGCAGAACGCGCAGATGTTCGGGTTGTCCAGCAGTGTCGAGATAAGCGACTCGAAACGCGCATAGAACTCTTCAAGCGACTTTGGCGAGTCGCCATAGCCCCAGCCTTCCATGCCGTCCTGGTCGATATTCCAGTGCGTGCCGCCGAACTCGGACACAAAGAAAGGCATGCCCGCGGGATAGTCGTTTTCTCTGTGGTCGGAGAAGTTGGTGAACACCTTGCCCTCTTTGCCTGCGAGCGGCGCATAGTGCTCGGCAAACACTTCGGGCCGCTGCTCGTAGTCGTGGACATCGTAGATGTCGCCCAGCCCGTAGACATGGAAGTAGCCCGAGGTGTCGATATACGGACGATAGGGGTCGATTGCGCGCGTGACGGCGGCTACCGTCCGGTACAGACGCTCGTTTCTGCGCGGGCCGGTCTCATTGAACGGGCACCAGCCGATTATCGCGGGCGAGCTGTAATCGCGCTCGACTGCCTCTATCCACTCGGCGAGCATGGAGTTGAGCGCCTCTGGGCGCGAATCGTCGAGACCCCAGTTGGGATATTCGCCCCAAAGCAGATAGCCGTGCTTGTCGGCGAAATAGGAGACGTAGGGCTCGAACACCTTCATGTGCAGGCGCGCGCCGTTGAAGCCGACTTTCTTTGAAAGTATAATATCGCGCTCGAGATCGGACACATCGGGCGCGGTGTAAATACCGTCGGGGTAATAGCCCTGGTCGAGCACCAGGCGCTGGAACACCGATTTGCCGTTGAGCAGGAACTTGTTGCCGCGAATTTCAACCGAACGCATGCCGAAATAGCTTTCGACACGGTCGTCGCCGGCTGTGACGACAAGATCGTACAGGTTGGGCGTCTCGGGCGTCCACTCTTTGATTTCCACATCCTCGGGGAACACAAGCTCAAGCTCGACGGATTTGCCGGTGGCGACCGCCGACGCGGAAAGCTTGGTCTCGCCACAGCAGCACTTGCTCTCGGCTGTGACAACCGTGCCGCCGGCATGGTCGCTCAACGTGACGAGCGCGCGGAGCTTGCGGTTTTTGAGGTCGGGCGTGAGCTTGAGGTTCTTTATGTACACTTCGGGCACAAACTCAATCCAGACGGTCTGCCAGATTCCGGTGGAGCGGGTATACATACAGCCGAAGTTATGGTATTGGGGCGACTGTTTGCCCGACGGCTGCAGCGGGTTGCGGGCTGCGTCGTCTATGGCGCAGACGACGACGGTATTTTCACCGGGCTTGACAACCGAAGTTATATCAAATGTGAAGGGAGTAAAGCCGCCTATGTGCGAGCCGACATAGCTGCCGTTTACCCACACTTTCGCCTCATAGTCGACCGCGCCGAAATGGAGCAGCGTTCTGCCGCAGCGCGACTCGAGCGTGAAGGTGCGACGATACCAGACGCAGTTCAAAAAGTCGACGTTCTCGATGCCGGACAGCTTTGACTCAGGAGCGAACGGGACGAGTATGCGCATGCCATAATTGGGGGCTTCCCACATGCGGCGCGCTTCACCCGAGCGGCTGTAGTCAATCTCGAATTCCCACTCGCCGTTGAGATTAAGCCAAGTGTTCTCGCCGCGTCTCATGCGCGGGCGGGGATACTCGGGGCGAGGTATGTTCATTCTGTTCTGTTCCATAATAAACGCCTCACTTGTGACTAAATGTTTATTTTGTATGCTCTGTGCAATTATAGCATCCCAGAACACTCAAGTCAAGCCGGTTTTGCCGGGCTTAACAGAGCTGCATGAGAAAATCGAAAAAATTTTATTTTTCCTGTAGAAATTCCGGTTTACTTGTGGTATAATGCGTAATACGGACATAGTCCCATTAACCTTTAATTGACATAGGAGGAAATTTTAATGAATATGCCTAAGTATCTGATATGCAGCCATTGCGGCAACATGGTTTCGGTTATCAAAGACTCTGGTGTAGCCATGGTTTGCTGCGGCGAAGAGATGGCGGAGCTGGTTGCCGGCACTACCGACGCATCGGTTGAAAAGCATGTACCTGTTATCGAGGTTGACGGCAACACTGTTACGGTCACAATCGGCAGCGTCGAGCATCCGATGGTTCCGGAGCACTATATCGAGTGGATCTCACTTGTGACAAAGCAGGGCTATCAGCGCAAGAGCCTGAATCCCGGCGAAAAGCCCGTGGCTGTGTTTGCGCTCGCCGAAGGTGACTCGGTTGTCGCCGCCTACGAGTATTGCAATCTCCACGGCTTGTGGAAAAAGGACGCTTAACCCAAAAACGCACAGCTTTTAGCTTCCACTTTTGGTCGTCGGTGAGCGGGACGCACCTCATACATAGCTTGCAGCTATCGCAGCCGCAAGGAAGCTCGAACGTGGGGGGACTTTTTGATAAAATGTCCCCCACGCCCAAGAGCTGTTCACCCGTTTCTTTTTAATGGGTTATACTCGACCTCCCGACGCCTGCACGCATAACAAAATTCAGCCGCCTGCTCCGGGCTCATGCCCAAGTGGCGGCTGCGTTTTTATTATGCTCCGCATTTAAACCATCACCTGTGCGGGTCATACAACAAATTTATAGGGGGGGAACATGTGTCCCCCCCTGCTTATTTTATCTTAATTTTTCTCATGCTCCCGCACCAGCAAGTTGTAGATAAGCTGGGCGGCCTGGCCGCGTGTGGCGGGTGCTGTCAGGTCGGGCGCGGTATCGTCGCCGAAATCGATCCCGTCAAGAAGATTAAGCCCCTTAACAATAGCCGCCGCGCCCATGCGATGCTCTGATATTTTGGCATCGTCACCGAACGGGTTTTTGAATATCTCGTTTAGGTCTGCAATCGCGCCGTAGCCAATCGCGCACACGATGTCATATATCGCATTCTCGAGCGAAACCGTCTCGCCGTCCGCCTGCTCGCCGGACTCGATGTTCGAGTAGTTGGCATTGACCAGCATGGCTTTAAAATCCTCGGCGGAAATAGCATCATCCGGTCGGAAATACAGGTCGTCTGTGTCGATGATGTCCATGTTATACAGCAGCGCTATCGCCTTATGGTATGGTGAGCCGGCTATATCCTTAAACCATGCCGAGCTGTCGAAAAATGCTATCGGCTTGTACTCGGCAGGCTCGCCGCCGCTGCTTAGCAGCTCGCCGGTCTTCGCGTCGATATATCCGTAATAGGTGTAGCCGTATACCGGCACAAGCACTTTATCTTCGGTAGAGAATGAATTTTCGGGCAGCTCAAGCTCGCCGCCGTCCACGCCGTAACCGACGATATAGTAAGGCTCAAGCTTCACTACGTCGAAATATGCGTCCACTGCGGCTGATACGTCAAGCGCACCCTCTGCAGACGGGAAAGCCGTGTCGGTGTACGAGAAATTGATGCGCTTTATACGCAGCGTGTCGGGGTCAACTGCGACGGTTAGCATGTCATCATAGAACTTCGCGCCATTAACCACACGCACGAAGTTGAATGTGTATTCCGAAATAGGCATATCGGCAAGCGGTCTGACGCCCTCGTACTCGGTCTTTACATAGTCGGCGAACTTGTTGCCGTAAAGGGCCTCAAGCAGCTTTATTGCCGCCTGCTCGCACTCGGCCTCGGTGTGCTTGAACTCGGACGGCTTTTTATAGCTGCCATGTACCAGCCCGTAACCGCCCAGCGTGAGAATCTCACCGGTTTCGGCGTCGACTTCCGCATAAGCATATTTTGCATTGTCGGCGTCGCTGTACGAAAGGCTCCATTTGTATTTGAGCTTGCCGTCAAACGGCGACTTTACGGAATAAAGCGTCGAGCTTTGGATTGTGAGGCTGTCGTCAAGCCCGAACTCCTCTATCGCACGCACCTTCGCGTCCACGTCGGCAGCGGTCAAAAGACCTGCCTGCACGTCGACGGCCTTCTGTTCGGCGGGCGACAGGCTTGTTTTCCCGGCTCTTCCGGTTTCGGCTACAGCCATGTCCGGCGCCTGAGCATATAATATATCTCTGTTCCGCTTGACGGCTATAACCTCGCCGGTTATGGCGTCAACTACCTTAGTGCTGTAATCCCGGGGCAGCTGATATACAAGCTTGAGCGTCGCTTTGCTCTCGCCGCGCTCGTGGTCGTATTCATAGTAGCTTCTGTAAACAAGCTCGAGCGGCAGCTTGGTTTTCAGTGCCTTCTTTGCGTCGTCTGCGGAGATTATCTCCTCGGGAGTCTCGGACAAATTGAGCCCGCGTGCCAGCGAAAATGCGTCGTAATATGTTACCTTCCCCTCGGGGCTGACGGTGACACGAACCACATTGCTGTCGACTATATTGCCGTCATACAGGCTGTGGAAGGTGACATCATATCCGCTCCAGCGTCCGTAGTTGACCGTTGCATTTTCGTCGGACAAAAGGCTGTAGTCAGGATTCACCTTCATCACAAACTGGTAAGCGAGCTTAACCGCGTCCGCTTTGCTTACCTTTGGCAGCCCCGGCTCGCCCGGCTCCCTCAAATTGAACCGCAGCAGCACGCCGTCGTCGGTCACAACGGCTGAAAGATGCTCGTTTTCCTTTTTGCTTTCGCTCCAATTAAGAAACACGAGCTTGACTTTGCCGTAGTCGGAGATGCTGTGCGTCAGTCTGGCAAACCTGTCTGTGTTGCCGAGATACTGTTTCGCGGCTTTGATAGCCTGCTCGAGCAGTTCGTCGTCCCCTTTCACGGCCGCTATCGCGTCCGCCGCTACTGGCTCGACTACTGTCGTGCCCGGCACCGCGCTGACAGGCCTATCCAAATCCTGCGCCATTGCGCCTGTCGCGGCAGGCAAAGAGAGTGCAGCTGTCAAAACCAAAACGCCTATTTTTTTAAGCATATAATCACCTCTGGCTGAAGTTTTGTACCTTTACTGACGATTTAAATTGGAAATAGTTCCACGCGGTCGCAAGATTTGGGCGACAGAGTGGAATTTTAACTGCTCTATTGCGGCCGGAGCATGCAGAGTGCGGTGCACAGCGTTCTGCCGGCGGCGCGATATGAAAGTAATGGGGTAAAAGACTGTCGTTTATGTTTAAAATAGCATTTTTTAGGAAGCAAACAGCCCATCAAGAAAACTGTTCAAAAGTGTTTTTAGGGCTGCGGTAACTTTGTTAAATGCTCCCCGCGAAAACATCTTTCAAAATCAAAAATGGCACATACGGTATAAAACCTGTCTCTTATACACATCT
>DGDL01000044.1 GCA_002385415.1 Clostridiales bacterium UBA3953 | reverse complement strand
TGGTAAGACTACGCTTACTGCTGCTATCACAAAAGTGCTCGCTTTAGCTAACCCTAACATTCAGGTAAAGGCATATGATCAGATTGACAACGCTCCTGAAGAAAGGGAAAGAGGTATTACCATCAGCACCTCACACGTTGAGTATGAGACTGAAAATCGTCACTATGCTCACGTTGACTGCCCCGGCCACGCCGACTACATCAAGAACATGATTACCGGTGCGGCTCAGATGGACGGCGCTATCCTTGTTGTTGCTGCGTCTGACGGTCCCCTGCAGCAGACCCGCGAGCACGTTCTGCTCGCACGTCAGGTTGACGTTCCCGCTATCGTCGTTTTCATGAACAAGGTTGACCTTGTCGACGACGAAGAGCTGCTCGACCTCGTCGAGATGGAAACTCGTGACCTGCTCAACGAGTACGGATTCCCGGGCGATGATACGCCGGTTATCCGCGGCAGCGCCCGTGAGGCTCTGGAATCCACCAGCACTGACCCGGAATCTCCCGAGTATAAGTGCATATTGGATCTGATGGAAGCCGTTGACAGCTTCATCCCCACGCCCGAGAGAAAGAGCGACCTGCCCTTCCTCATGCCTGTTGAGGACGTGTTCTCCATCACCGGTCGCGGTACGGTTGCAACGGGTAGAGTTGAGCGCGGTACCGTCAAGGTTGGCGACACCATCGAGATAGTCGGTCTTTCCGACGAGAACAGAACCACCGTTGTTACGGGTGTTGAGATGTTCCGCAAGCTGCTCGACCAGGCAGAAGCAGGCGACAACATCGGCGTTCTGCTGCGCGGTATCCAGAAGGACGAGATTGAGCGCGGACAGGTTCTCTGCAAACCCGGCTCTATCAAGCCCTATACAAAGTTCAAGGGCAACGTTTACGTTCTTACCGAAAAAGAAGGCGGCCGCTCGAAGCCTTTCTTTGCAGGTTATCGTCCGCAGTTCTACTTCAGAACTACCGACGTTACCGGCGTAATCAATCTGCCTGAAGGCGTTGAAATGTGCCGTCCTGGTGACAACGTCGAAATGACTGTCGAGCTTATCACCCCGATCGCTATCGAAAAGGGTCTCCGCTTCGCTATCCGCGAGGGCGGCAGAACAGTTGGCTCCGGTGTTGTAACCGAAATTATTGGCTAATATTGCATAGACTTATGCCCGGAGAGGGCCGTCCGGCCTTCTCCGGGCCGCACAAAGATAAAAATATAACTGAATATTATATATTTTCGGGGGTCGGTGAAATTCCGCACCGGCGGTGACAGTCCGCGAACACTTGATGCCACACCTAGCATCGTGTGCCGAGCAGGTGAAATTCCTGCACCGACAGTTAAAGTCTGGATGGAAGAAAATATACCGTGATTATCGGTTTTTTATAAACCGGTTTTCTCGGATGTTTTGCCTCCGCGGTATAATACCGATTTAGGAGGATTTTTTATTTATGACCAAAAGACAGCTTAGAGTATATCGCATAGCAGCGATGGGCGTTTTTACCGCCCTTTCGATAGTACTGGTTTATTTCATTCATCTTCCGATCTTTCCCGCAGTGCCATTTCTTGAATATGACCCGGCAGACATACCGATTATAATATGTGCATATCTTTATGGGCCACAGCATGGTCTGATACTTACCGTAATTGTCAGCGTTGTTCAAGGACTGACAGTTAGTGCGCAAAGCGGCTGGATAGGCATTTTGATGCACATACTTTCAACAGGCGCGCTTGTGATTGCCAATTCGGGCTTGCGCGTGCTGCTGTTGAAACGCAAAGAAAAAGCCGGCGTGCTAAGCCGCGCCGGACTTGTCAATGTAGTTTCATTGGTGGCGGGAGTCGTTGCCATGACTGCCACCATGGGTCTGTGTAACCTGTTGTTTACGCCTATGTTTATGGGTGTTACGCTTGATGTGGTGCTGACGCATATGCCGTTTATCATTGCCTTTAACGTAATAAAGGCAGCGATAAATTCGGTTATAGTACTGGCGGTATACAAACTCATGCCGCAAAAACTAATCGAGCGGCTCTCTTAATAGCTCCCGTCGTCTTCAGCAAGATTAATTTCGTCAAGGTTTAGAAATGCATCTGCGCACAGCGAGCTTCCCATCGGAAAATCTTTGCGGCTGCCGCAGGTTTTGCAGTATACCCTCGCGGTTGAACCAATGATTTTGAAGTCGTATTGGGGTATTTGGTACTCGTTGCATCGGCAGTAGATAAGGTTGTCTTCCTCAAGCTCTTTCAGCATAAACCTCACGATGTCATCGACGGCGATTTCGCCGGTTATAATATCATCGTCGTCATCCCAGGGATCCCGGCCGGCGCGGTTTAAAACGTGTAACTTGTCGTAGTCATCCAGCCCACATTCGGTCAGAAGCTCTGCAAGCTCGCGATCGGACTCGTCTATTGCCTTGCCTATCTCTTCTTCTGTGCCGATGAAACAAATCGAAAAGTCGGCAAACGTACAATCGAGCGCGAGCATGCCGCGCTCGAAGAAAATCCCGTTGCCGATTATAAAGTTGTGTGGTGTGGGGCAGAAAATGCAGGGGACCGACAGCCTTATCTTGCCCTCGGATGTATATGAGACCACGAGCTCGCTGTGCCCGCAGTCGCATTTCACCTTAATAACATCGCCGGTAAGCGTAAAAATACCTACTATACCCTTAATGCATTTGCCGCAGTAAGGACAGCGGTATGCAATTGTTGTATCTTTGGATCTTAAAATCATAAATTACTGATCGCTCTCCGTCTCTACTGAAGCGGGATTGGCCCACACGCGGCTTTTTGTCAGGCCGGTCGTTGTGGTGGCCGAAAGCTCTCCTTTTTTGGGATTATAGGGTTTCAGACCCTGTTCCTTGTTGTATATGGTGATGGAGTTAATCGGAGCCGAGCTGCTGTTGTAATTTACATAGCCGGTGTAATATACCTCAAGTCTGAGGAAATTGCAGTCTTCAAGCCGGACATCGTCGAACACAAGCCGTCGGAAGTTATACACAAACACTGAGTCGGTTATATACTCGAACGCGGTGTAAAGATTGCCCGCATCGTCGCGCAGCGCGAAGGTCAGATATTCGCCGACAGGCTCGTTTTTAAGCGAAAAATCGTCCATTATAACGCGGGCAAGGCTGTTGTTATACCTGACAGTCAGCTGGAACTGATCAATAGGCTCGATCCAGCGAATATTTGTAACGGTTATCCTGCCGTCCCTCGTGGTTATGCTGTTATCTATGCCGGCTTCTACTTTGATTGATTCGGGAGATGTAGAATACGCCGCGACAAATTTTTCGTTGCGGAGCAGAGCGCGTGTTTTTGCGGTATCTTTCAGCCCGTCAAGTGCGCAGGCGCGCAATGTGAGCAGAAGATAAATCGAAAACGTTAGCAGTGCAAGCAGCCACTTGAACAGTTTCCCGATACTAAAACCTTTTTTCTTCGGCTCAGCGTCGTAGTAATTCATAATTATACCTCTGGATTGCGGCATCTTGCGCAACTGTGAAAGCCTCGTGACGCCGCGCTTTTTTATTTTCCGATTTTGCCGGTTGCCGCTTATCAGAACACGGAATCATTTTAGCATACTTTATAATAATATTCAATACCGCACGGTAAATCTCTTGCAATTATACGCCGCTACATGGTAGAATATTCTAAGACGCTAAAAAATGCGTAATAACAACTGGAGGGAAACAGTGTTGAGCGTCGTTTATTGCGACAGCTCCATATAAAAATGACAAGCTATAAATTTTCAAAAAAGATGGCGGAACTTAAACCGTCCGCGATACGCGAAATATTTAAAAGTCTCGGTCAGCCCGGCTCGATAGCGTTTTCCGCGGGCAACCCTGCACCCGAGTCGTTCCCGGTCGAGTTTATAAACCGGGCAGCCGCCGACATTTTGTCAAATTCCTCGACCCTTGCGCTGCAGTACAGCATAACCGAAGGCTATACACCCCTGCGCGAGGCTGTTGAGGCGCGCCTGCGCGATAAGTTTTCGACCGGCAAAGACAGCGATACAGTGCTTGTTGTTTCCGGCGGACAGCAGGGCATTGAGCTGACCGCCAAAGTCATGTGTGACGAAGGGGACACGGTAATAGCCGAGGAACCGAGTTTTATAGGCGCGCTTAACGCCTTTAGGTCGCTCGGCCTCAATCTCACCGGCGTGCCGATGGAAGGGGACGGCATGAATGTCGAGGCGCTTGAAGAGGCACTGAAATCCAACCCGCGTGCGAAGATAATATACACGATTCCGACATTTCACAACCCTTGCGGCATAACAACGTCGCTTGAGAAGCGGCGCAGGATATATGAGCTTGCAAGAGAATACGGTGCCATAATAATCGAGGACAACCCCTATGGCGAGCTGCGTTTCTCGGGCAGCGACGTGCCGACGATAAAAAGCATGGATACGGACGGCATTGTCGTTTACTGCGGCACATTCTCAAAAATTCTCTCGCCGGGTATGCGTGTTGGTTTTGTCTGCGCGCCCGAGACCATAGCGCAGAAAATTGTCGTCGCAAAGCAGGTCGAAGATGTGCACACCAACATCTTCTTCCAGCTGATAGCGCACCGCTTTATGACAGAGTTTGACATGGACGGGCATATAGAGAGCATACGGAAGCTCTACAAACACAAATGCAAGCTGATGCTGGACACATTAGCCGAGGAGCTGCCCGACGACATCGTCTGGACAAAGCCGAAGGGCGGCCTGTTTGTATGGTGCACACTGCCAGAGCGTCTGCCTGTTGACAAATTTGTCAGAGATGCCGCCGCGGAGAAGGTCTTTGTCGTGCCAGGCAGCGCATTCCAGTGCGATTTGTCGAAACCGATTAATGCCATAAGGCTTAATTACTCGACGCCCTCCGACGAAGACATTGTGAAGGGCATTAAAATTCTCGGTCAAATAGCGAGAAACTAAAACCGAGCACACTCCATTCCGCCGACAGGTCAGGTCGGCGGATTTTTACGAGTGTAAATCTAAAAACGATGCGCGACGGCCAAAAAACTTAATTTGACAGTCGCATCCGCGACGTGGCTGCAATTTTACAAAAGGCTGTGGGGCCCCTAATGCAAAAAAACCTGCTCCCCGAAAACCGGAGAGCAGGTTTTTCGCTTTTAAGTGTCTTTGCTCTGGACGAGATTTTGGATACCGGCTAATTTTTCCTGCAGCGCTCTACGCACTCATACCCGTATTCAAGGTACAGCAGTAAATTGCTTATGTATCGCTCGTCCGGGAAGGGATATTCCATATATCCTGCCGACGGGCAGAGTATAAATCGGCCGCTTTTGCTGCCGGCATCAACACATTTTTCGATAAGTTCTTTAAGCCGCTCGGGCGAAGCCTGCAGAATCTCCTGAATTTCGATATTTCCTTCCCAGCCGATGCGGTTTTGGTATTTTGCAATAGCTGCTTCAAGGTCAATGTCCCCGTTTTTGGGCGGTTCGAGCGGGTTGAGGATGTCCACACCCATGTTGATAAAGTGCTCGATGAAATTTGCCACTTTGCCGTGGCAATGTACCCAGACATATCCGCCTGCATTATGTATATCGTCGCAGAGAGGTTTGTCGTATCTGTAGACAAAATCCATGAAATCCTGCGGTGAAAGCAGCGGTGGAATAAAGAGTTCCGGACCGACCCATTCAAACGGGCCTGTCACCCCAGCCGACAGCACCTTTTTAAGATGTTCCCTGATGCGTGCGGAGAAAACACTTATTGCCTCATGGACTTTGTCTCGGCAGTCGACGGTGAAATACGCAAGTGTTTCCGACCCGGTGAGCCGCTGGAGTGCATACGCGGCGTGGTCGAGTCCGAACAGCACGACGCCGCGGTCTCCCACTTCAGCCTGTCTTTCGAAAAAGCCTTCGAGGTCGAACTCAAACGGCTCGTACTCCATGGAAAGCAGTTTGTCTATGTCTTCGGGTTCTTTTATCATATACTCGACGGTATATGAAGGCTCGCCGACGGTGGATATTCGGTCAACACTGTGCAGATCGCCCTTTGGGGTATGAAAAATCACATGCCTTTCCTTCCATGTCGGATGCTCGGTGTCTTTGTCGTAAACTTCAACCTGCTCTTGCCATCTTTGGCCGCAATAGATATGAAACGGAGCGCCGTATCCGATAAAAAGATCGGTTTTTTCGATAGCAAGGTCCCGTACAGGGCGATATGCGGGATGGAGCAGGTAGTCACCAAGGTTTGCACCCCATAATTTGAAGCCGGGGCGGTCGATTTCTTTGTTTTGGAATATGCGCATAATACGCTCGCGCGAAGTCAGCTTCATAAAATAGTCACTCCCGCCATGTTATATTGAGGTCTGCGGCGCAGAGTAGGCTCGGCGCCGCTGTATTTAATTTATCCGGTGGTGTCATGCCGCTTTGATAAGATCTGCTGCCGGTTAGACTTTCTTTGGCGCAACAGGCTTGCCGGTACGCGCCGACTCGTATATTGCGTTGACAATGGCAACAGATTTAATGGCCTCACGCGGGGTAATAAGCGGGTCACGGTCATAGTACACCGCGTCTATCATATCGTGAACCTGAAGCGCATGCCCGCGCACTTTGACAGGATCGCCCACGGGCGTGCCTCCGCCGCCGTAATTTTCGAGCATTTCTTCTTCTTCAAATTCGTCACCGTCGACAAGTTTCCAAAGCTTAATCTTGTCGCCGTCTATCTCAATTGACCCGCCTGTGCCGTAAAGCTGTATATCGGTCGAAATGCCAGGGTAGGCGCAGGTTGTGCTGACGAAAGTCGCGACGGCGCCGCTTTTGAATTTTATGACAGAGGCGGTGAGGTCTTCGGTGTCGATGTTGTGATTATGTATGCCCGCATACGAGGTGACGGTGTCCACCTCGCCCATCAGCCACTGCATGATGTCGACGGTATGGATAGACTGATTCATCAGTGAGCCGCCGCCGTCCATCTCCCATGTGCCGCGCCATCCACCGGCGTCGTAATATTTTTGGTCGCGATACCATTTGACCGCGAATGTGCCTAAAATCATCCTGCCCAGCCTGCCGGAGTCGATTGCCTCTCGCACAGGCTCCATGCAGGCATTGAACCTGTTTTGGAAGATAACGCCGACTTTGAGCCCGGTGCGGACTCTTGCCTCCTCGATTTTCATGGCCGCTTCCACGGTGATGTCTATAGGCTTTTCGACAAGCACATGCCGTCCCGCCTCAAGCGCTTTAACCGCAAGTTCCGCATGCAGCCCGCTTGGTACGCAGATGCTGACAATTTCAATCCTGTCGTCGCGCAGCATCTCGTCAATGTTTGGGTATGCTGCGACGTCGGGATGTTCGGATTTGAATTTGCCAAGTCTTTTCTCGTCAATATCACAGACCGCGACCAGCTCGCCGCGTTCGGATGAAAGCACGCCGTCGGCATGCGCCCGGCCAATGCCGAGCCCTACCACTGCGTAACCTATTTTGCTACTCATATTAAAATCGCCTTCCTTTACTTTGCAATAACTATAATCTTTGACATGTGCGGTTCGATGTTAAGCGGTACGGTAATATCGGTGCCGCAGGTAGCCGCGTTTGCAGCCGTCACATCACCTGTGAAAGGATCTGCAATCTCGGCCGAGACGCCCCGGGTAATAAGCTCTCCGCTGAAAGGCTCGGGCGCCATGTTGCAGACGAACACTATAGTGGCGTCGCCGTCATGCCGCACATGCGAAAGCAGTCTTCTTGCGCCCTGGCCGGTCAGGTTTATATGTCGTTCTATCAGCCCGGTCTCTATCAAGCCTTTCGGGGCGTATTTGTCGTCGGTATCGCACAGTGCGGGCAGGCGCTCGAAATGCGCGGTGAAATTAATCGGCCCTCCGTCCTCGCGCGCCGTTTCGGGATAGCAGCCGACGCAGACAATGCCCACGCCTGCTTTGGATGCAAGCGCCAGCTTTTCGACTGTCGCGCGGCGCAGCACGTCGGCGCCGGGCAAAACAATGCACGAATACTCGCGGTCGTGGAAACGGAGCTTTCCATCCTCTATAGTGCTCTCGAGTATTGCGTCCTCGTCAAGATAATCGTAGTCGACATGGCTTTTCAGCAGCTCCCACGACGTGCGGGCGAAAATCTGGTCTATCCGCATCGTATGCGGGCTGTGGTCGATAGCGTTTGACGCCGTCGAGGGCGTGTAGGCGTTCCATATAGCCGCCTCGGGATAAAGTACCGCCGTCGTCGAAGCTCGCTTGCCACGCCGCATTGTCTGGCCGCAGCGCGCGGTGTAAAGGTTTATATGACGCAGCTCGTCTTCCGTCCAGTCTTGAAACGAGTAATAGCTGGTAAAGTTGTTGATCCCCTGTGCGATATGCCAGCCGACCGACGCATAAGTCCAGCGCTTGTCGGCGGTTTTCCCGGCCATGCGTGTGACGTGGTCGGAAAACTCCGTAAACGCCTCGCCCTCGCCGTATACGTCGGCAAACGAAGCCAAAAACCGCGCTATGGGTATAATGTCCTGGTTCATAAGTGCGTCCGGCTCTGTATTGAGCTGGTCGATTCCCGGCCAGTCCATAAGGCGGGCACATTTGTACATCGAACCGTAGGAATATACATGCGCCTGCAGCCGCTCTTCCGCGAGCATGTGACCGGAGGATTTTATATTGTGCCGGCGGCACCAGTCTAAAATAGTGCCGAAAAACCCCTCTGTCACACTGTCGCCGATAAATTCCCAAAAATCACAGCGGCGCTTGGTTTTGTCCGGACCGCGCCCGGTGATAACCGCCGCGGCGGCAAGGAAAAATGAGTAGCCGTATTTTTCCTCAAATTCTTTGGGATATGACCTGTGCCATGGGAGGATAGGGTAAACTCCCGGGCGAATTGTCCACGAAATCAGCGAGGGTTCGTCGGTGAAAAACGCGGGGATGCCGCGCCCGAACTCGTCGCCGAGATATTTTGCATATTTTTCGTGTGTGACCTCGATAAACGTTTTGACGGCTTCGCGGTCGGACAAGCTTATATAGTAGCGAGGCTCCGAGTAGCTTTCGGCGGCATGTGTGCCGTCAAACAGCCTGCGCTCGCTCATCATGAGCAGGCGCCAGTTTCCGGGCGGCACGTTGAGCCTGAGCGTAGTTTTTTCGGCGCCGAGAAAATGCGTGACGTCGACAGGCTCGCCCCCGTCGAGCGGAAGGAGCAACGCACAGACAAGCCTGTCGCCCGGTGTGTCGGCGCGGTATTTGGAGGGGCCGGAGATTGTACGCCAGTACTCATAGCATACAAGCCCCTGCGCGATAAACTCGGGGTTTCGCTCTGTAACTACACCGCCGGCGGTGCCCGACGGATAGCCTTTTTCGTCGTATATCCAGACGTTCATGCCGCGTTTTATATAGCCGCGTATGCCCGCCTCGGTAGCAAGCCATTCGTTTTCGTCGTCCGGGTATCCCTCTCCGTAAGGGATATTTCCCACAACTCCCGCAAACCCGCAGCGCTCAACACGCTCTCGCCGGCGGTCTACAGCATCGGGCGAATACGACGGCGGGGTGCCCTGTCTGGTGATGTCGGCACCGGAGGAAGGTGACATGGCAACTCCGCCGTGAACAATCTGATAAATGCCGTATTTACGGTCGGGGGAGATGAAGGTGGTGCGATCTAACATGGCAGCACGCTCCTTTGTCTATTGTTATTCGGTCTCTCCCACTTTTCGGGAACAGTATAGCACGGCAGCCAGCTTATGTCAACGAAACCGGCAATATTGACATTTGTTTTATTGACGCGCAGCTATGAGGGTGTTATAATATACAATCAAAGTAGGATTTAATTTTTCTGAAAGACCGTATTAATGTGCGTTTTTTTGCAACAATATTTTTAGCACGGCGAGCGGCTGCTGCCATATCGGCTTCATTCCGGCGAAGGGATGCCATCAAATAAAACGGCGGCAAAGCCACAAAAAACAGGCATAGGAAGACCGAGATGAATTTTAAACTTAAAATCGCGTCAAGCACCGGTTCAATCGGCGTCATCGGCGGTGCAGACGGGCCCACCTCCGTGATAATAGCAAAAAGCGGCGGGGCATTAAAACTTGTTATTTTCGGTGCGGCCATGCTTGCCACAGGCGCAGCGATAGCAATAGCTGCGGCGAAAACCGGCAGGAAAAAGCTGCTTGTGTCGGGCATTGTCACAGGCATGCTCGGCGGAGCTTTGCTTGAGCTTGGAGCGCTTTTCGGCAGAGGCAAATCTTGAGTCGGCATCAGCGCTAATTTGACGAAAAATGTGCAAATATTGTAACTAAACCCACCTGCGCGGTATTAAAAATATAACGAAACGGAGTGGGGCGCATGAGAAATGAATTTGAACGCATATACAACGAGTACTCATCGGGTATATGCGGTTTCCTATACAAGCTGTGCGGCAGCGCCTCGCTTGCCGAAGAGCTGACACAGGAGACATTTTATCAGGCATGGAAGTCGCTGCACCGCTACAACGGCTCGTGCGAACTTTTCACCTGGCTTGCGGCTATAGCCAAAAACACATATTTTAAATATCTGCGAAAACATAAGCGCGAGCTGCTTCGCTGTGAGCTGACAGAGCTTGAAGGCGCGGTTGCGGACGCCGACGAGCAGCCGGAAGTCTTGGCCGAAAAGCGCGAGCTGCGCGAGGCTGTGATGCGTGCGGTGATGAATTTGAGTCCGAAATATCGTGACGTTACGGTACTGCGAATATATGCGGAGCTCCCCTTTTCGGCAATCGCGGAGCTGCTGGGTATAACGGAAAACTCGGCAAAGGTTATTTTCCACCGTGCCAAACGGCAGCTTGAAACCGATCTGAAGCGGTCGGGATTTATTGAGAGCTGAAAACCGACTTTGTATTGCGGAGGTTGCATTGTTTTGAAATCGGGAAATATTAAATATACGGGCGGAGAGCTTAAAAAAGCGGCGAAAAAGCTGCTTTCGCGCAAAAAATCATTGAGTGCTGGCGACGAAGTGGCATGCGAGATTGTGCGCGACCTTATCCCGCTTTACGCGGACAGAGCCGCAAGCGACCAGACAGGCAAATTTGTGCGCGCGCATATCGCCGGTTGCAGAAGCTGTGCCGATTATTTCCGCTCGGTGGTGACCGCGACAAGAGAAAAGCGCATGTCGAGCCGCGCGGGACGGATTGGTGTCGGCGGTTTTGCCGGGATTGCAGGCAAAATAAAACGCAGGCGGGCGATATATGCCTCCGTCACCACGGTTGCACTGCTTGTTTTGATTGGGTTAAACCTTTATGCATTTTTAACTCGGGGGGACAGATAGATGAAGAAGAAATATGTTGACTATGAGGTCAGGCCGATATCGGACATTCGCGACCTGCTACGCTCCAGCGTGGAGCTATACGGCAACCTGACAGCGTTTCTTGAAAAGCGGAACGGTGTATACGAGCCTGTGACGTACAGCGAGTACTACCGCGACGTGCGAGGGCTCGGCACCGCGATGTATGACCCGTCACGCCCCGAGCGCCGCATCGCGGTTATAGGCGAAAACTGCTATATGTGGGCGGTATCGTATATGACGGTCGTATGCGGGATGGGCGTAGTTGTGCCGATTGACCGCGAAGCCACGCCGGAAGACATAAAAAACATTGTCGGCATAGCGGAAGTGGACACAATTCTTCATGCCGACTCGGCCAAAGGCAAGCTGGCGGAAGTGGAGGGCGTGCCGAAAATCGCGTTCAGCGAGCTGCGCGGTCTTATCGAAAAAGGCGTGGAAATGATAGAGGCCGGCACGACAGTATATGACGGGTTGCCCATAGACCCTTATAAAATGTCGGTGCTGCTGTTCACCTCGGGTACGACAGGCGTTGCAAAGGGCGTTATGCTTTCGCACCACAACATTGCCTTTGACATCATGGAAATGTGCAAAATGATAAATATCCAGCCCGAGGATACCTTCCTTTCGGTGCTGCCGCTGCATCACACCTATGAGTGCACTTGCGGATTTCTTGCCGCCTTGTATCGCGGGGCGACAGTTGCATACTGCGAGAAGCTCGGCACTATAATGCGCAATCTGCAGGAGACAAAAGCAAGCATAATGCTTGCAGTTCCGCTGCTGCTCGAAACGCTGTACAAGAGAATATGGCAAAATGCCGAGAAAAGCGGGCGCGCCGACACGCTCCGCCGCGCAATCAAAGTCAACAATGCGCTCAAAAAAATGGGAATTGACCTTTCGAAAAAGCTGTTTGCCGAAATCCACCAGGCATTTGGCGGGCATCTGCGGCTGCTGGTATCGGGCGGCGCCGCGGTAGACCCCAAAGTGCTCGCCGGCCTGCGCGACCTCGGATTCCTTGCGCTGCAGGGATATGGGCTGACAGAATGTGCACCACTTGCTGCCGTCAACCGCGACACCTACTACAAAGACGAGTCGGCAGGTCTTCCGCCGCCGAACACCTGGCTCGCTATACACGAGCCGGATGAAAACGGCATCGGCGAGATAAAATACCGCGGCGAAAACGTTATGCTCGGCTATTACAAAATGCCGGAGGCGACGGCTGAGGTTATCCGTGACGGATGGCTTTACACCGGCGACATCGGATATATAGACAAAGACGGCTTCCTTATCATAACGGGTCGCAAGAAAAACGTCATTGTTACCACCAACGGCAAGAATATATTCCCCGAGGAGATAGAGCATCATCTCAGCCGCGATCCGCGCGTGCTCGACTCGATGGTTGTCGGCGATACGGCGCCGAACGGCGATACAATTATAAAGGCGATAATTTACCCCGATTACGAGCTTGTCAATTCCGAAGTCGCGGTAAAAGGCATACCGACGGACGACACCAACTCTCCCGAGTATCGCGAGGCGGTAAGGGATATGTTTACCCAAATGATAAACGAGCTTAACCTCAAGCTCCCGACGTTTAAGCGCATACGAAAGTTTATAATCCGCCGCGAGGACTTTGAAAAAACTACCACTAAAAAGATAAAACGCCATGCTCCGGCGAACCTTGACGAGACAAATCAGCTGTGATTAGTTTGGTTTTATCTGTCAAACGCGCAGTACAATCGGGAAAATGTAAAATAAAGCGGACGCAGACGGCAAAACGAGCGCTGTATATAGCGCTGTGCCTCGCTGCGTCCGCGGCGATGCTCTTCGGCGCATGCTCAAGTCCGGCGGACAAAGGCAAGCATACATCCGCTGTGGCATTTGACACGGCCGAGCAGCCTGCGGTGGTCTACACCCTGCCCGAAGGGGAGCCTGCATGGTATGAGAGCAGTGCAATAATAGCGCATGCTATGGGCAACATTGACGGGCGCAGCGAGACAAACTCGAAGGAGGCGCTCGAGCAGACCTACTCTCGAGGACAGCGCGTGTTTGAGGTTGACCTGATACTCACCTCCGACGGCTGCCTTGTTGCGCGACACGATTTTGCCGACGACTCGTACTACACGCTCGAGCAAAAGAAGCCGGAAAATCCTGTAATGGACCTCGAGACTTTCCTGTCTACGCCCATTATGGGGCTATACACGCCGATTACTATCGCCGACATAGCAAAGTTTATGGCAGACCACAACGATGTCTTCATTGTCACCGACACCAAATTCACCGACGAGGAGACAGTCCGCAGGCAGTTCGAGCTGCTTTGCGAGGCATTTGAGTACGACAGCCGACTTGACAGGGTTATAGTGCAGACATACAACATGGACATGTACGATGTCGTGCATGAAATATACCCGTTTAAAAACTATATTTTCACCGTTTATCAGCTTGCCGAGCGGGACTACAATGCCTGTCTCTTATACACATCT
>DGDL01000003.1:29309-29526 GCA_002385415.1 Clostridiales bacterium UBA3953 | reverse complement strand
GACGCCGGCTGCGATGATGTGGTCTGTGCGGATTTTGACATGTATCGCGACTATCCACCCGAACGCTTTGTGCGCGAGGTGCTTGTCGGGGAGCTGGGCTGTCGCGTCGCGGTTTGCGGCTTCAACTACAGGTTCGGAAAAGGCGGCGCAGGTGACGCTTCCCTGCTCGCCGCGCTGATGGAGGAGTGCGGCGGGCGCGCCGTCATGCTTCAGCCTG
>DGDL01000003.1:28679-29258 GCA_002385415.1 Clostridiales bacterium UBA3953 | reverse complement strand
TGCTTCAGCCTGTCACCACAAAGCTGTGCGGCGAGCCGGGGGATGACGACGGCTGCCGCGAGGTGATTGTTTCCTCGTCGCTGATACGCGCCGCACTTGCGGAAGGCAGACCGCGCGACGCCGCCGCTATGCTCGGCCGCCCATATGCGGTGCGTCTGCCCGTTGAGCAGGGCCGGAGGCTCGGCCGGCATATCGGGTTTCCGA
This sequence comes from Clostridiales bacterium UBA3953, assembly GCA_002385415.1. Taxonomy (GTDB): domain Bacteria; phylum Bacillota; class Clostridia; order Oscillospirales; family CAG-272; genus DTU078. The sequence goes on along the minus strand of DGDL01000003.1, from coordinate 29,054 downwards.
CCATCAACCAACGCTTTCCGGAAGGCATGATTGAGCCGCGGCGCGGCGTATACGTCTGCTCCTGCGCCATCGGCGACAAGGTTTATCGCGGTGTGGCAAACATAGGCGTGCGCCCTACCGTCGAAAACAGCGAAACGGTGACGATGGAAACACATCTGTTCGGGTTCGACGGCGACCTTTACGGCGTGGAGGTCGAGGTCAGCCTGCTGCATTTTTTGCGGCCGGAGCGAAAGTTTGACAGTGTCGAGCAGCTGCGCGAGGCGATTGAGCGCGATGCACAGCTTGCCGCCGAATACGAGCCTTAAAACGGGCAAAAAGCGCAATATATGAGCAGTTATGGCGATTTATCCCGCAATTGACCATATTTTGTCAGCA
>DGDL01000003.1:481-28617 GCA_002385415.1 Clostridiales bacterium UBA3953 | reverse complement strand
TGTATAAGAGACAGGCAATTGACCATATTTTGTCAGCATGATTTTCATTTTTTGTTAACTTTAACCTTTGAAATCGGCCTCTCTATGTGTTATAATATATATGTAGAATAAAATAGGGAGGTTGAGCCGGGTGAAATTTACTTACACCATAAAAGCCGATACCCGCAGCCGCGGCTTGGCTACCACTGCCGGGAGGTATTCGCTATGGAACGCCTGAGCGCTCGCCCTCCGCATGAGGTTGGCGAGTGTGTGCTCTATCGCACCTGTGGAATCTGCCGCATTTGCGATATTGCGCCGCTCGAGTTCGGTAATGACAAAACCGACTATTATGTGCTGCGCTCTGTTTACGACGAAAGCTCGGTCGCTTATGTACCCGTCGATTCGGAGCTGGTGGAGCAAATGCGCCCGGTACTTACCAAAAGCGAAGTGCTCCACGCCATCGACAGCGCGCCCAGCTCGGGCACAAGCTGGATCGAGGACAGCAAGTTGCGTGCACAAACATTTAATCAGCTTATCGAAGGCGGCAATCGTGCCGATATTTTGTGGATTATCCTTGCGCTCACCGATTATCGTGCCGAGCTTGCCACAAAACGCAGAAAGCTTTACTCTTCAGACGAGAAGCTGCTTGCCACCGCGCTGCGCATAATAAAAGATGAGTTTGCATTTGTGCTCGGAATAGACCGAGAAGAGGTTATTCCGTACATAAAGAACAGGCTCGGCCGCGACCTTGCCGAGCTCCCGTTGGCTTAGTGGTATTGGTTTTAACAAGTAAGTGAAACAATAAGGGGAAACGTACTCGCGCCAAAGCGCAACATACGTTTCCCCTTTGTTTTTTCAGCCGCCAAAAAGATGAGACAGAAAATATCCCGCCACGCCGACCGCGCCGCACAGGAGCATGACCGTCATGGTGCCGAGTTTCTTTCTGCGCAATAGATACAGCGCGCCGAAAAATATCACGAGCGCGAGCGGGTCGAATGCCGTACCCATGACACGGACAGACGCTGCACCCTCTGCCAGTATTACTTTGATAAACAGGGACAGGCCTGCGGCGGCTATCATGCCGACCGTCGCGCCGCGCAGTCCGGTGAGCGCACCGGCCCAGACCGGATGGTTATGTAGCCTTTCATAAAGCAAGGCAAGTATGGCGACAACCACACATGCCGGTAAAATACAGGCGAATGTGGCAATGACGGAGCCGGCTATCCCGCCCAGCCGGGCGCCCACAAAGCTCGCGCAGTTGAGGGCTATGGGTCCGGGCGTCAGCTGTGAAATGGTAAGTATATCGGCAAACTCTACGCCGGTAAGCCAGCCGTGCTGCTGGACCACCTGCTGCTCGATAAGCGGTATGATAGCATATCCGCCGCCGATAGCGAAAAGCCCGACATAAAGGAACGAGAAAAATAGTTGAATCAAAGTCATCGCGCGGCTCCACCCTTTGCCACGACGCGTATTATGCCCGCCACTCCGGCGCCGAGTATTAATATAGATGTGCTTATTGGCGTAAATGTTGCGAGCGCAAATGTTACGGCGGCGACGACGACGGCGAATACTCTGCCCATGCGCCAGACCGACATGCCAAGCGAGATTGCGGCGTCGGCTATCACCGCGGCGGTGGCTGCCTGCATGCCAGCCAGCACCGAGCGGACGAGGCTGCTGCCCTCCATAAGTGCATAAAAATAAGCCATAAACGTCATCACGATTAGCGGGGGGAGCACCGAACCGAGCACGGCAACCGCCGCTCCAAGCGTCCCCGCTATTTTGCGTCCGGCAAGCAGCGAGGCGTTTACCGCTGTCGGGCCTATAGTCGACTGCGAGATTGCGGTGTAATCCAGCATTTCACGCTCGTCGAGCCAGCCGCGCTTGTCGACAAACTCGCGTTTCATCACCGCCACTATGGCATATCCGCCGCCAAGCGTGACGGCGCTTATGCGAAACGTAAGCCAGAACAGCTCCAAAAGTCGGGAGAGCCTCTTGCCGCCCGCCGGTTTTTCCGGCAGGGCGACTCTGTGCTCTTCTTTCAATTTGTCAAGCAAATTATCACTCCTTTAATTATATTATAACTCTTGACGGAGTGAATGTAAAATACTATAATATTATCGAAATGATAGCCTTTGCATTATAAGGAGGGGTAGCATGACGCTCAGAAATCTCAGGATTTTCTGCGCGCTTGCGGAAACCGGGAGCGCTACCGACGCGGCCGAGAAGCTGTTTATATCACAGCCGTCGGTGAGCGTGGCGCTGCGCGAGCTTGAAAATTACTATGGCGTCAGGCTTTTCGAGCGGCTTGGGCGAAGGCTTGTTATCACGCCCGAAGGCGAGCGGTTTTACAGCTATGCGGTGCATATAACGAAGCTGTTTGAAGAGCTTGAGCTCGGTATGAAACAGCCGGGCGACGAGCTGCCGCTACGTGCCGGTGCAAGCATTACGGTTGGCACGCGTTACATGCCGCGCGTCATACGCTCGTACGGGAGCGAGGTAAGGCTTTTCATTGCGCCGTCGGACGAGATTGAAAAAGGTATTTTGGACGGTTCGCTGGATTGCGGGATTATCGAGGGTGCGCCGCACAGCCAGCTGATTGTCGCAGAAAAGCTGTTCGACGACGCTATTGTGCCGGTCTGCGCGCCCTCACATCCGTTTGCGTCGGATAAAGTCGTGGCGGCGGCAGAGTTTGTGCAGCAGCCTCTCCTTTTGCGTGAACATGGCAGCGGTACGCGTGAGCTGCTCGACAATGCGCTTTCGTTGATGGGGCTGACCGCGGAGCCGCTGTGGGAGAGCGTGTCCACCGAGGCGCTAATCGAAGGAGTGGCACAGGGATTCGGCATATCTGCGCTGCCGCTGGGACTTGTGGGGGGCGCCATTGAGGAGGGGCGGCTCGCGACGTTTAAGATAAAAGGTCTGTCGCTGTCGCGCGCTATTATATATATCCGGCACCGCGACAAGTTTATCGGTGAGGCGCTCAAGCGTTTTGAAGCCGCCGCCCGCGCGCTTGCATTGTCAGATTTGTCGAAAAAATAAACTGCGCTGTCCTTCAACCGACTGGCCGGTGTTTTGCTAAAAGACATGTAGCCTTGTATGCGGCGAGGGTGTTTTTTCTATGACATGCGTGGCTGCCGTGGGATGCGCCGGGAGCATTCGACGCCCCCGTATTCCCGCGATTCGGGTTTTTTGGGGAGGGTGTGCCTTCCGCCTTGTGCTCTTTCACTTTGTGCCGTCGGCGACTGCGCAGCACCGCGCGGCTACTTTATCACTTGCGGGCACACTACAACTTCAAAAACGTATCCGCTTATGCCACAGCGATACGAAGCACGCAAAAAACCGGCATTATGCCGGTTTTTGTAGCGCTATATTGCGCCGTATATTCCCTTTATCGCGGCATCGATACCAGATCCCGCATATCGTACAGCCCCGCGGGCTTGCCGATTATAAACGCCGCGGCCTTTATTGCGCCGTCGGCAAACACCTCGCGCGAGGCTGCACTGTGTGACAGTCTGATCACCTCGTTTTGGCCCGCGAAAATCACCTCGTGTTCGCCAACGATGCTGCCTCCACGCACCGAGTGGATGCCAATCTCGTGCGCCTCACGCTCGGCGCGGCGGGACGCGCGCTCGGTGACGAGCTGGGGCTTGTAATCTTCACCTTCGGCTGAGCGCAAGCCTTCTGTCGCCGCTTCGGCCAGCATTAGCGCCGTGCCGCTCGGAGCGTCAAGCTTGTGTTTGTGGTGCTCCTCAACAATCTCGATATTATATTCCGCACCAAGCGCCGAGGCTGCGGTTTTGACCAGCTCGAGCAGTAAATTGACGCCGAGCGACATGTTGCGGCTGTAGAATATCGGTATCATCGACGAGGCTTCGCGCATCAGCTCAAGCTCCTGACCGGTGTGACCGGTTGTTGCTATAACCGCTGCCATCCTGCGCTCGTGCGCGAATCTCAAGACACCCTCGAGTGCTGTATGGTGCGAAAAGTCAATGAGCACATCGGCCGAGCCGGTGAAGTCGCTCGGCTTTTCATATATAGGGTATTTGTATGTAAGCGGCGCCGAGGCGGCGTTGATATCCACGCCCGCGGCGACTGTGATGCCCGAGCGTTCTGCCGCCTCCGCGACCGCTTTGCCCATGCGCCCGCAGGCGCCCACTATAATCAGTTTCATAACTCTTCCCTTACCTTCCATGCCGGCGGAGGCTGGAGAGCGCGTCTCCGCTACCTGCCGGCTGTTTTTGACTTCCGGCGCCGCATGCGCCATTTTGGTATGTAGGTTTGCGGTCACTCTTTCAGCAGACCGTGCTTTTTCAGCACGTCGCGCAAAAGATCAATTGTTTTGGGTTCGGGCTCGCAGAGCGGAAGCCTTATCTCCGGCGAGCAAAGACCGAGCAGCCCCATCGCCGCCTTGACGGGTATCGGGTTGACCTCGACAAACAGCGCGTTGATGAGGTCGAGCAGCTCGAGCTGGAGCCTTGCACTTTCGGCAAAGTTGCCTTCAAGCGCGTATTTTGTGATGAGATGGGTCTCCCTGGGCATTATATTTGCCACGACCGAGATGACGCCCAGCCCGCCCAGCGACATGATGGGCGTGATCTGGTCGTCGTTGCCGCTGTAGACGGCAAGATCCTCGCCGCACAGCGCGATTGTCTGCGCTATCTGGCTGATGTTGCCCGATGCTTCTTTGGTTGCCACGATGCGCTCGTGCTTTGACAGCTCCTTGTAGGTTTCCGGAGCGATGCTCATGCCCGTGCGGGAAGGGACATTGTAGAGGATAATAGGTTTGCTGGACGCGTCGGCGGCAGCAAAGAAGTGCTTTATAAGCCCCTTTTGCGTGGTTTTGTTGTAGTAGGGCGTGACAAGCAGCAGCGCGTCGGCGCCGACCTCGCAGGCATAGCGCGAGAGCGACACTTCATAGTCTGTGTCGTTTGCGCCTGTGCCGGCGATGACCGGCACGCGGCCTGCGGTATGCTCAACGGCATATTTTATCACCGCGCGATGCTCTTCGTCCGTCAGGGTAGAAGCCTCGCCGGTTGTGCCGACCGCGACTATAGCGTCGGTACCCTGCTCTATCTGCCAGTCGATAAGCTTGCCCAGCGAATCGAAATCGACTTTGCCGTCTTTCATGGGTGTGACAACAGCTACTGCAGAACCTTTGAACACCGTCGGTTTGCTCAGTTTCATAATATACGCCACCTCAAACTCAGAATTATCGGGTAAAAAAGATAAAAGCCGGTTGATTTCCGGCTTTTCATGTGATATAATATAGCGATATAATCGCGAAATGCGATTGTACCATCTAAATATATACATGATAGCTCTCCATCAACACAGTAACAGTATATGTTACATCAGGAAGATGTCCTATAAAGTAACTGCTTGGACAAACTTCCCTTGTCGATGACAGTCCACTCGCTTTCGCTAAGCGGCCCAAACGCGCGGCGCTCCGGTGCCGGCACGTTTTCGGCGGTTCCGCCCTCCGCTCGCGGCTCAAACGGTTCCGGAGAACCTCGCCGCGGCATAATATCGGAAACCGCGCCTCTATCGTGATTTGTTATCCATCAGCATACCATATCTGTCCCGTTTTGTCAAGCGCGGCGTGAAAGTTTCTTATATTTTTACATCCACGCGCGGTGATTTTGGGAACATAACGGGAAACTATGTTTCTATGGCCCTCTCAACCGCAATTAGTCGCATGAGATGCATCCGGGCGTTTTCGCGCAACTGGCGCGGGCGCCGAAACATAAAGGCATACACGTCCGCAAATCAACCGGCAAGCTCAAAAGCGCCGTAATACCCGCTTACGGCAAGACAAAAATATATCAACTGGAGAGGCAATACTCATGAAAAAATACGATGTTGCCGCCTACATCTGGCCCGCATATACCGGCGACGAGCCACGGACGCGCATTTTCTGGCCCGAGGGGATAGGCGAATGGCAGTCGGTCAAAAACGCGACGAAAAAGTTCCCCGACCATAACTGGCCGCGAAAGCCCGTCTGGGGTTATGTAAACGAGGCCGACCCGTATGTAATGGAGATGCAGATTTCGGCAGCAGCCGACCATGGCGTAAACACTTTTATCTACGACTGGTACTGGTACGATGGCCGACCTTTCCTTGAAAACTGCCTTTGCGACGGATTTCTCAAAGCGAAAAACAACTCCCGAATGAAGTTTTATCTCATGTGGGCAAACCACTCGGTAAACTACACCTGGGATATCCGCAACTCCGACGACCAATCGACTGTAATTTGGGACGGGGCGGTCGACCGCCGCAACTTTGACGTCATTTGCCGCCGGCTCATCGAGAAGTTCTTTTCGCAGCCCAATTACTACAAGATTGACGGCTGCCCGGTATTCATGATATACGACCTTCACAACCTCGTGCGCGGGCTGGGCGGGGTCGATGAGACCCGCCGCGCGCTGGACAACTTCCGCGATATGACCGCGCGGGCCGGATATGCCGGACTGCATCTGCAGCTGACTGCCTGGAGCGAGCATGCGGTAAATCTCAGCGGTGTGGACACGAATGCACAAGGCAGCACACGCGACGCTGTCAAGCTGCTCGGATTCGACAGCATCAGCCACTACCAGTTCGTGCACTTTGTGAACATCGACCGCGACTATCGCGAAATTCTTGCGGATGTCCGTCGCGAGTGGGAGCGCATCGACCGCGACTATGAGGGCACGCCTTACTTTCCCCACATCTCTGTCGGCTGGGACAACAACCCGCGCTTTACCTCGTTTCGGCCGGGCATTGTGCGCGGCAACACGCCCGAGGCGTTTGAGGAAGGCTTGCGCATGGCAAAAGAGTATGTGGACACCCACCCCTCCCTGCCTGTGCCGCTTGTCACCATAAACAGCTGGAACGAGTGGACCGAGACTAGCTATCTGCAGCCCGACGACCTGTATGGCTACGGCTATCTCGAGGCGGTCAGACGCGTTTTCGGCTCGCATACATAATTTTGACGGCGGCGGTTGCCGCCTTAATCAATTTATAATTTTGGTTAATGTCAAATGCAGAAAAAAATACTAACCGACCTTAAAAAAAGCGACTTTTACTTTGATTTGCCCGAGGAGCTTATCGCGCAGACGCCCACCACACCGCGGGACAGCTCGCGGCTTATGGTTTTGAACCGCAACACCGGCACAATCGAACACCGCATTTTCCGCGATATAACCGACTATCTTAACCCGGGCGACGTGCTTGTTATAAACGACAGCCGCGTTATCCCCGCAAGGCTGATGGGCACAAGGCGCGGCACCGGCGCGCAGATTGAAACCGTGCTCCTGCGCCGCACTGCAGGCGACGTTTGGGAGGTGCTTGTCAGGCCGGGCCGCCGTGCGACCGTCGGCAATATCATTGACTATGGCACCGCACCCGACGGCAGGCCGCTGCTTTCGGCCGAGGTCATCGGCATCGGCGAGGACGGCGTGCGCCTGCTGGAATTTCGCTATGAGGGAAATAACATTTACGCGGTGCTCGACGAAATCGGGCAGATGCCTCTGCCGCCCTATATCACCAAAAAGCTGGAGGACCGCGGGCGCTACCAGACTGTCTATGCACGCGAGCGCGGCTCGGCTGCGGCGCCGACCGCCGGGCTGCACTTCACCGTCGAGCTGCTCGAAAAAATCCGCGCGATGGGCGTTGTCATCGTGCCGGTGATGCTGCATGTCGGGCTTGGCACCTTCCGTCCGGTCAAAGAGGAGCGGGTGGCCGACCATGTCATGCACTCCGAGTATTTTTCGGTGTCGCAGGCGGCCGCCGATGCCATCAACAACCGCGCCGGGCGGATTATCGCCGTGGGCACGACCTCCTGCCGTGTGCTCGAATCGGCAGCCGACGAGCGCGGCATTGTCCGGCCGATGTCGGGCGACACCGATATTTTCATTTATCCGGGCTACAAATTCAAGGCGACCGACGCGCTGATTACGAATTTTCACCTGCCGGAAAGCACGCTGCTGATGCTGGTCTCGGCCTTCGCGTCGCGCGAGATTATATTGCACGCCTATGCCGAAGCAATAAAAGAACGCTATCGGTTTTTCTCGTTCGGCGACGCGATGTTTTTGTGCTGACGGCGAAAAAATCGCGCCAGCGCCTCTCGGCTGCCGACGCGGCATGACAAATCGACTAAATTGCACCGTCATTTTCCATGTTCGGCGGCGGAACATTCGCGGCAGGCTCTCGAAGGGATCGTTTTTCGGCCACAAATTCATATAAAGGTGTTTACAATCTGGCCGTGTTGTGGTATAATAAAGGACGTGCTCCCTTCGGGACAATTTCCGCCCGTAGCTCAGCTGGATAGAGTACCGGATTCCGATTCCGATGGTCACAGGTTCGAGTCCTGTCGGGCGGGCCATATAAAGACAGCCGAAATCGCAAAAAACGCGGTTTCGGCTGTTTACTTTGTATCATTTCGGCGGCAGTTATGATATAATTTAAAGGCAAAAACCCGTGTGACAATGGTTTTCGGAAAAATGAGCGAAAAGAAAAAGCTGTATCTTATCGGCGGTACAATGGGCGTCGGTAAAACGACCGCCTGTCAAATACTTAAAACTAAACTTTCAAACTCGGTGTTTCTCGACGGTGACTGGTGCTGGGACTCGCACCCGTTTGTTGTGACCGAGGAAACAAAACGGATGGTTCTGGACAACATCTGCTATCTGTTAAACAATTTCATCCGCTGCAGCGCCTATAAAAACATTGTTTTCTGCTGGGTCATGCACCAGCAAAGCATTATAGATTATATACTCTCGCGGCTTGACACATCTTCTTGCAATGTTCTCGCCATCTCACTTGTCTGCACGCCAGAGGCACTCGAGCGGCGGTTGCGCGTCGACATCGAGTCCGGCCTTCGCGCGCACGATATACTCGCAAGAGGCATGGAGCGGCTTCCGCTTTACAACTCGCTTGACACAACTAAAATTGACACCTCGAACCTTTCGCCCGAAGAGGTAGCCGAAAAAATCGCCTCTTTGTAGAGTACTTTTTCGCCGGCAAACAAAAAGCTACAGCCCTGCAAAGCCGGTTGCTTGCAGGCTGCAGCTTTTATTTTTTGATATTACTCCTCGTCGACGACGGTGATGCCAAGCTCGGCGAGAGCCTGGTCATCGGTGGGGGACGGGCAGCCGGTCATCAGCTCGGAGGCGTTTTGCACCTTCGGGAAGGCTATTACATCACGTATGTCGTCGAGCTCAAGCATGGTCGCAACCAGCCTGTCAAGCCCGAACGCCAGCCCGCCGTGCGGCGGCGTGCCGTACTTGAACGCCTCAAGCAAAAATCCGAATTTTTCCTCCGCCTCTTCCTCCGAAAGTCCGAGCGCGCGGAACATCCTGTTTTGTATTTCATGTGAATGGATGCGGATTGAGCCGCCGCCAATCTCCGAGCCGTTTACGACTATGTCATATGCGACCGAGCGAACCTTTCCAGGGTCGGTTTCAAGCAGCGGCAAATCCTCGGGTTTAGGCATTGTAAAGGGATGGTGCTTTGCATAGTAGCGGCCGTCCTCCTCGCTGTACTCGAGCAGCGGGAAGTCGGTGACCCACAACAGCTTGTACTCGCCGCGTTCTATCAGTCCCAGCCGCTTTGCAAGCTCGCAGCGCAGCGCGCCGAGCGATTCGAACACCACCATGTCGCTGTCGGCGACTATGAACGCAACGTCGCCGTCCTCGATGCCCATTTTCTCGACAATTGCCGTGTTTTCCTCTTCGGTGAGGAACTTTGCGTATGACGAGGAAATCTCGCCGCCGCTGTTTTTATACCATGCAAGCCCTTTAGCTTTATAGAGCTTGACAAACTCGGTAAGCGCGTCAATGTCCTTGCGCGAAAGCGAAGCCGCCGCGCCTTTTGCGACTATGCCGCGAACCGAGCCGCCGCTCTGGACAGCCTGCGCGAACACTCTGAATCCGCAGCCGGCTGCGATGTCCGAAATATTGCACAGCTCCATGCCGAACCGCAGGTCGGGTTTGTCCGAGCCGAATCGCTCCATCGCCTCCGCATAGGTCATACGGGGCAGCGGCAGCGACAGCTGGATGCCTTTGAACTTGTAAAACAGCTCGGCCAAAAAGCCTTCGACGACCTCTATAACGTCGTCCTGCGTAACAAACGACATCTCAAGGTCGATTTGCGTAAACTCCGGCTGCCGGTCGGCACGCAAATCCTCGTCGCGGAAGCAGCGCGCGATTTGGAAATAGCGGTCAAAGCCCGACAGCATGAGAAGCTGCTTGTAAAGCTGTGGCGACTGCGGCAAGGCATAGAACTTGCCGGGATGCACACGGCTGGGGACAAGATAGTCGCGCGCGCCTTCGGGCGTGGGTTTTATCAGGCAGGGGGTTTCTATGTCGACAAAGCCCTGCGCCTTGAAATACTCGCGCGCTATCGAGGTTATCTCTGAACGCGCGATTATGTTGCGCTGAAGGTCTGGGCGACGCAGGTCGAGATAGCGGTATTTAAGCCGCAGCTCCGGTTTTACCGGACTGTTTTCGACAACTTCGAACGGAGGGGTATGCGCGGTCGAAAGAATCTTCAATTCGTCGACAAGTATTTCAACTTTACCCGTTGGTATGTTGGGGTTTATCGATGAGCGGATACGGACGGTGCCGTGCGCGCAGAGCACATACTCGGCGCGGATGCCGAATGCAAGGTCGAAAATCTCTTTGTCGACTGTTTCGTCGAATGCGAGTTGCACGATACCGGTGCGGTCGCGCAGGTCAATGAATATCAGGCTGCCGAGGTCGCGCTGGCGTTGTACCCATCCCATGACACAGACACACTTGCCGGCGTCGCTTTCGCGGAACTCTCCGCAATATTTTGTGCGTTTGTCTTTTTCGGTGAGCAGGTCAGACATATATCTCAATCACTTTCCGTAATTTTTTTGTGTTTCGGGTCAATGCGCTATAATATCATGCGGGGGCGTCTTCCCGCCGCCATGAAAACCGCACCCTATTTATAGTGCGCCGGGCGCTGCCCGCTTTTACACAAGCAGGCGGCGCAGTGCGTCAATGTCCCGAACACCAGTCTCCGATTGCTCGCCGGTTTCCATGTTTTTGAGGATGGCGGTCCCGGATTCCAGCTCCGCCTCGCCGACAATGAGCGTATATTTTGCGCCTATTTTGTCGGCATATTTCATCTGCGATTTCAGCGAGCGGCCGACGATGTCGCACTCGGCGTGGATACCTGCCTCGCGGAGCTTTGTGGTGAGGCAAAGCGCCTCCCTTTGCGCCGCCTCCCCCATGGGCGCGATGTAAAGCCGGGGTTTTGAGCTGCCGGGCAGCTCTACCCCGCAGGCTTTCATGGCGAGTATCAGCCTTGTCATACCCATCGCAAAGCCTATGCCGGGCAGTGCGGGCCCACCGAGCTGTTTTATGAGCCCGTCGTAGCGGCCGCCGCCGCAGACTGTGCTTTGTGCGCCGATTTTATCGGATATAAACTCGAACACAGTGCGCGTGTAGTAGTCGAGGCCGCGCACTATGGTGGGGTTGACGATATAATCGATGCCCGAGGCGGCAAGGTAGGATTTGAGGGACTCGAAATGCTCTGCGCAGGGCGCGCAGAGGCAGTCAATCACCTTGGGCGCGCCTTCGGTGAGCTTTTGGCAGTCCTCATTTTTGCAGTCGAGGATGCGCAACGGGTTGGTTTTGAGCCGCTCGCGGCAGGTGGGGCAAAGCGCAGCCTCGTTTGAGGTAAAGAACTCGCGCAGTTTGCTGTGATATTCGGGCCGGCAGTCGGGGCAGCCGATGGAGTTGATGTGCAGCTCGGTGCCTGTTATGCCGATTCCCTCTATAACAGCTTTGGCGAGCGCTATAATCGTGGCGTCGGCGGCCGGCGAGTCGGAGCCGAACAGCTCGGCGCCGTATTGGTAGAATTCGCGGCTTCGGCCGGCCTGCGGTTTTTCGTATCTGAAACAGTTGATGATGTAAAAGAGCTTGAGCGGCATGGCATCGGAGCAGCGGCCGTTTTCGATAACGGCACGTGCGACGCCGGCGGTGCCCTCGGGGCGCAGTGTCAGCGACCTTCCCTCGCGGTCGGTGAATGTATACATCTCTTTTTGGACAATGTCGGTGGTATCGCCTACACCGCGCGCGAACAGCTCGGTGTTTTCAAAAGTCGGGATTCTGATCTCCGAAAATCCGTACAGCGCGGAGACCTTTCGCGCGGTCTGTTCAATTTTGTACCAGTACGGCATCTCTTCAGGCATTATATCGATGGTGCCGCGCGGCTTTTGTATCATTGCTTTACTCCTGTTTGCGTGAAATTTATTGGAAATCAGGGATTGCGTGCGGAGGGGATAGCTCCCCTCCGGCAGAATGTTTATTTGTGGATAGATTCTTTAGAAAACTTCCCCACAGCCCCGCAAATACTCTTGAGCGCTGTGGGGCAAAGATTACGTCTTTCGTCTGTGCTTTACAGCGGACGTTTTGCTCTCATGCTGCAATAGCTTACCGTGCCGGCCGGCACCTTATCTGTTGCTCCTCAACATGTCATGCTTGAGATCCCACAGTTTCTGCGACAAATCGACATAGTAGTTGTGCGGGTTTTCAAACCGCTTGACTTCGTCCCAGTGCAGCTCAAGCTGCTCCTCGCGGTATTTGCATATCTCCTCGAGCGAGGGTTTGCTGTAAACGCATTTGCCGTCCTTGAATATGGGCTTGAGCAGCTCGACCGCTGTAAAGTCGGTCAGCGTCTTGCGTTTCCATGTGTAGTCGGGGTCGAAAATCGTCAGAGGCCACGCGGTATCGATTACCTCGTCGTGGATGCATATAAGGTCGGCTATTGCCTTTCCGGTATGGTTTTCGATAAGCCTGTAGACCTTCTTAAAATGCGGGTTTGTAATCTTTGCGGGATTCTCGCTGACCTTTATTTTGGGGATGACATTGCCGGCTTCGTCTTCGATTGCGACAAGTTTGTAAACGCCGTCGAACACCGGATCCGACTTTGAGGTTATAAGCCGCTCGCCCACGCCGAAAGCGTCGATGCACGCGCCCTGGGCGAGGACGTCGCGGATTACATATTCGTCAAGCGAGTTGGAGGCGATTATTTTACATTCGTGCAGCCCCGCGTCGTCGAGCATTTTGCGCGTTTTGCGTGACAGATAGGTTATGTCGCCCGAGTCCAAACGCACCGCGCATTTGGTGATACCGTGCTTTTTAAAGGCTTTTATAGCGTTCGGAACGCCGCTCGACAGCACATTATATGTGTCGACAAGCAATGTCGGATTGTCCGGATAAAGCTTGCAATAGACATCGAATGCCGTAAACTCGTCGTCGAACATCTGCACCCACGAGTGGGCCATGGTTCCGGTCGCCGGCACTCCGAATCTCGAATCCGCTATGGTGCAGGCTGTGCTGGTGCATCCGCCTATATATGCGGCTCGTGCACCGAGTATCGCGGCGTCGGCGCCCTGTGCGCGGCGAGAGCCGAACTCGCTGACCGGCCTGCCGCCTGCCGCCTGCACTATGCGGCTGGCTTTCGTGGCGATAAGCGACTGGTGGTTGAGCGTGAGCAGAACGTAAGTTTCTATAAACTGCGCCTGGATTGCAGGCGCGCGCACTATCATAAGCGGCTCACCGGGGAAAATGGGCGTGCCCTCCGGCATTGCCCATATATCGCCGGTAAATTTGAAATTGCGCAGATAGTCGAGGAACCGCTCGTCAAAAACGCCCTTGCTGCGGAGAAATTCGATGTCCTCTTCGCTGAAATGCAGATTTTCGATATACTCGATTACCTGTTCGAGGCCGGCAAAAATCGCATATCCGCCGTTGTTGGGAATGGTGCGAAAAAACACGTCGAAATATGCGGTGCGGTCGCCGAAACCCGAGAGCAGGTAGCCGTTGCCCATCGTCAGCTCGTAATAATCGCAAAGCAGCGTGTGGTTTTCGCGTACAAAATCGCTTGGCATTTTTTATCGCTTCCTTAAATTTATGAAATAAAGGGGCGCATCAGCAGCAGTGGTTTTCAAACAGCTTGCCGAGGTCGCATGTCATCCGGTCGCCCTCGGGCATAAAGCCAATTTTTCTGTATAGCGGCATATATTTTTCAGCCGGAAGGCTGCAGCGCGCCTGTCTTATTCCTATTGTATACGCAAAATTCAGCGCCGCGCGCCCGCACAGCAGCAGCACGTCCTCGTTTTCGGGGGTGCCGGACACAGACGCCAGGCTGCGCAGCTCCACATAGCCGGCTCTAATAGTAAATTGTGCTATGCACGCGAAGTTATCGTCGTCGTCATATCCGGCATAAGCAAGCGCTTCCGGCAAATACTCTGTACTGCAAAGCGCGCAGAGCCGCTCCTGCTCCCCTTTGTCCTGCACGGAAAGTATCTTCAGCATTAGTTTTTACCTTTTTTAAGATATGCAATCTGCGTGGGCGTGAGTTTGCGCCATTTTCCGGGCTTGAGGTTGCCAAGCTCGAGGCTGCCTATGGCCACGCGCTTGAGCGTCAGCACATTCAGTCCCAAACTTTCGCACATTTTGCGGATTTGGCGGTTGCGTCCCTCGCGCAATGTCATGCGAAGCACCGTTTCGTTTTTACGCAGTGTCACAATCTCGGCGCGCGCCGCCTTGTAGCGCTCGCCGTCAACCTCCATCGGGCGGTTGAGCGCGGCAAGCTGCTCGGGCGTGACTGCCTTGCCGAGCTTTACAATATATGTTTTCGGTATCTCAAAGCTCGGATGGGTGAGCTTGTGGCAGAGATCGCCGTCGCTGGTCAAAATTAGCAGCCCCTCCGAGTCATAGTCGAGCCGCCCGCACGGATAAACACGGACGCCGACGTCCGAGACAAGCTCCGCGACACAGGGGCGTCCAAACTCGTCGGACATGGTGGTCACATATCCGCGCGGCTTGTTGAGCATGACGGTCACATGCCGCTGTGACCTGCGCTCCACGAGCTGACCGCGCAGCCTGACCTCGGTCAGCGCATTGCCCGAGCCTCCGACCTCGACTTTGTCGCCCAGATGCGCCACTACTCCGCCGACGGTCACGTTTCCGCGTCTAATTTCTTCTTCGGCCGCGCGGCGGGACATCAGCCCGCAGTCGGCTATATATTTTTGCAGGCGTACAAGTTCGGCCATCTATTACCTCCGGAGACCGAAAGCAAAGAACTTTCTTTGTCTCCGCTTATTGCTACTGATTATTTTAAGTTTTTATATTTTATATGTAAATGCCGCCGGCGATGCTTGCGGCGGACAAGGCTTCGCACGGCAAAATGCTTTAAATTTAAACGCAGCCGACTGTCGGGCGTGCGTCTCTTTACGCGGTGCGGGGTGCTGGTGCCGTTTTAAAAATCGGCTGTTTTGCCGGCGGTGTAAGTCGGAACGGCATAGCTTAAGATGCGTATTGTTGCGAAAAACTGTGCACAATCCGGCAAAAATAACGGCACAAAAGTTTTTGGGGGATGTGGAGAACTTTTTCGCAAAGTTCTCCACGTCGTTCCCCCACAACTCAATCATCAATAAGCATTTGCCCAATACACGAGATGCTTTGCAGGCTCACCGCAGCACACGCAGGTATCGGAGATGCTCTCCTGCTCAAACGGTATGCAGCGCGAGCCGACGCCCGTTCGGACCTTGACTTCGTCTTCGCAGCCCTCGTCGCCGCACCACATCGCACGCACGAACCCGTCGCCATGCTCGGCGAGCGAGGAATTTATCTCGTCTATCGTCCTACAATCGTAGGTATGTGTGTTGCGGTTGGCGAGCGCTTTCTCGTAAAGGCCCGTCCGCACCGCCTCGAGCCGCTCTTTTGCAGCCTCCACAATCGCATCGAGCGACACAACGGTTTTCTCGCGGTTATGGCGCGTGACAAGCACGCACTGGCCGGCCTCGATGTCGCGCGGGCCAATCTCAAGTCGCACCGGCACGCCTTTCATCTCATACTCGGCAAACTTCCAACCGGCGCTGTAGTCGCTTGTGTCGACCTTCACGCGGATACCCGCGTGGCGCAGCCTGTCGGCAATTTCGGTCGCCTTTTCCACCACGCCGGGCTTATGCATCGCGACCGGTATCACTATAACCTGTATCGGTGCGACGGCAGGCGGCAAAGCGAGCCCGCTGTCGTCGCCATGCGTCATGATTATCCCGCCTATCATGCGCGTCGTGCAGCCCCACGACGTCTGGTGCGGGTAAACAAGCTTGTTTTCCTTGTCGGTATACTGGATACCGAACGCGCGCGCAAACCCGTCGCCGAAATAGTGGCTGGTCGCGGCCTGAAGCGATTTTCCGTCATGCATGAGCGCTTCTATGGCATAAGTAGCCTCAGCACCCGCAAATTTATCGCTGTCGGTCTTGCGTCCCTTGATAACCGGGATTGAAAGCACCTTTTCGTGAAACTCTGCGTAAACGTTGAGCATGCACAGCGTTTCCTCAATCGCCTCCTCGGCGGTGGCATGCATCGTGTGACCTTCCTGCCACAAAAACTCACGACTGCGCAAAAACGGCCGGGTAGTCTTCTCCCAGCGCACAACGTTACACCACTGGTTATAAAGCTTCGGCAAATCACGCCAAGACTTTATTATGTTGGCGTAATGCTCGCAGAACAGCGTCTCCGAAGTCGGGCGCACGCAAAGCGGCTCGGTCAGCTCCTCGCTGCCGCCGCGCGTCACCCACGCTACCTCGGGTGCAAAACCTTCGACGTGCTCTTTCTCCTTGTTGAGCAGCGACTCGGGAATAAACAGGGGCATGTAAACGTTCTCGTGGCCCAGTTCTTTGAACCTTTTGTCGAGAATCCCCTGCATCAGCTCCCATATTGCATACCCGTAAGGCCTGATAATCATGCAGCCTTTGACAGACGAGTAGTCAACAAGGTCGGCCTTTTTGCATATATCAGTGTACCACTGCGCGAAATCCACCGACATCGGTGTGATTTCCTCAACAAGGCGCTTTTCCTGTGCCATATCCTAAACTTATCCTTCACATAAAATTGTTTCTTTTAATTATATAATACTCGACCTTTTATGTCAATACGCTCAATCGAGTTTCCACTCGCTGTCAAGCCACTTTATTCGCTTTTCGACCCAGTCGTACATATAGTCGAGCTCTTCTTTAAATGTAAATTTCGACAGGTTGCCGCGAAGCTCGGTGCTTTTCAGCTTGTGGCGGTAGTGCTTGTGCGTCATCTGCTCCGACTGTGCTATCACGTTTTCCGGTATATCGTATATATCGGAAAGGAATTTGTCGAACACGCCGGCGTTGCGCAGCTCTGTCCAGCGCTCGCAAACCTTGCGGAAGAATACCGGGTCGTCCATCAGAGCCGAAAACCATGGCGACGTGCGGACATGATAGCCTTCGGGGTAAAGGCAGGTCGCCGCGTTCTGGTTGCCCAGACAGGTATCATAATCCCAAGGCGGGCCCATGTATAATATGCCGTTTTTGATATAGCAATAGCAGCTTGTCGTAAAGCCCGAGTCGAAGTTTTTCACAAACTCGTTGACTATATACCAGTCGACAAACGAGGGCACGTCGATATACTTTGAAAACTCACTGTATCCTTTTCTCATTGCCTTGTCGGCGACGGTAAGCGTGAGCCGAAACTGCTTGAGCAGCTCTTTTTTCTTTTCTTCGCCTATGTCCTCGACATCCGCCTGCTTATACATAACATGTGCACCGCTTTTCAGTTTAATACAGTAGTCGCACCGGTAGTTGTGCCGCCAGTCGACCTCTATCTCGAACAGGCCGTCGACGTACTCGTTGATGTCCACCCGTTCGTCGTGGATTTGAATTTTTTCGGTCAAAACATAAAGACCGTTATATTTGCCGTTTATATAAACGTCGACATATTTGGCTTCAACCGAATACTGCAAGCCGATGTCGACGGCAAGATTCAAAGTCAGGTAGTTTCGCAGCAGGGTTTTATCGCTGTAGGTGGTCACGAGCACCCATGTGCGCGCCGCTCCCATGCCGAGCAGGTCGGTCCTCTTGGCGAGTTTGATTGTATATGGCTTTTGAACAAACGACCACGAATAGTTTCCTCTGCCCTTTATCTCGAGCGGCTGCTCGTATATGCCCACGCCGTCGTCCACTACCAGCGTGTATGTGGCGGGCAGATACTGCTCTTTTGTAATCTTGTTCTTATTTATGCCTCCGTCGAGGTTGATGTACAGCGTAGGCAGGTTTGTCACCTTCGGATATTTCTCTGCTTCCTCGGGCGTGGCTTCCCTGTAAGGCGGCTTTACGGCATCATTTTGCTCGGCTGTTTCGGTTTCGGTTACAGTCTGGGTGTCCGGTTCCGTCCCGCCTTCGGGCGCACAGCCGGATGCAAGCAGCAGCATAGCCAATAGTGTCACAGTCAGTGCAGCAAAGATTGAGACTAATGTGATATGCGATTTTCTAAGATATTGCTTCATTGCTTTTTGCCGCGGCAGGTGCCGCTTGGTTCTCCCTTTTAAAATGCTTATGTATCAGATAGTAAACTGGTCTTTATGTTCCTCGAAAAAGTCGCGGTAGGCGCGCACGCCCTCAAGCTCTGTCCATCGGCATACGCGCGGGGGTACTGAGTCTATATCGTATATCTTCGCGCGCCGCAGCGACAGAAGAAACGGCGAATGGGTGGAGATTATAAACTGGCATCCGATACTGCGGACGCAGTCTTCGATGAAGTATTTAAGATGAAGCTGATTTGTCGGCGACAGGCTATTCTCGGGCTCATCGAGCAGATAAAGCGCGC
Organism: Clostridiales bacterium UBA3953; assembly: GCA_002385415.1. Classification (GTDB taxonomy): domain Bacteria; phylum Bacillota; class Clostridia; order Oscillospirales; family CAG-272; genus DTU078. The sequence continues at coordinate 9,988 of DGDL01000003.1, read as the reverse complement.
TCGATGAAATCGCATCGACGAAAAATGCCAGCGCGCTCTCACCGTTGGAGCGCTCCCGCAAATTGTGCATCAGCCTTGAGCGTATATATTGCGACTGCGTTGAGCTTCTTCTTCGTGCGTCAGATATATTTTTCCACCGCTCGAAATCGTCCAGCCCGCGGAGCGGATTCGGTTCGGCAGTAGCTTTGCTCTTTTCGCTGATAAACTCCTCGATAAGCTGTGCGCGCCTGTTGTCGATCCCCTCGTTTATGCGGCGGATGTCGAGGATTTTGTCAAACACATCGTCGCTTGTTATTATCCTGCTGTCAGGCGGTAGCCTCTCGGCGAGCTTGTAGCTGCATAATTGCGTGTAATCGTCAAAGAAATCGCTGCGGTTGTAGGGTGTGTCGCGCTTCAGCCCCAGTTTTTCGGCAATGACGTTTAAAATCGTGCTTTTGCCGCTGCCGTTGTCACCGCAGAAAATCGTGATGTCTGAAAACTCAAAATTGGGCAGCTCCCGGTCGCGGAACAGCCCGAACGGATAGCGCGTTGTGTAAACGGTGCGGTGATTTTTTGTCTTAAATGTCGGAGAGTTAACGTCGAAAAAATCCTCGTCCTCTTCCCTTGTGAGCATGTGAAACGATTTCAGAAAAACCAATTGCGCATTCTCCTATGTTTTATACTCCCACCGCTGACAAGATACTGTGCCATAGTGCAAAAGTTCACCCGCGCTTCCACAGCCAAGCAGCCCATATTGTTCTGCGATATGTCAGCGTTTGGGACATCCCCAGCTCTGCCGGCAAATCGCATGTGCTTTCCCATGCATCAATTTCCAACAAGCTCCTCAAACGCCCGTGCCAGACGGTAGTACATCTCGATACCAACCGAGTTGGTCTCCTCATAGTGCCGTCTGCCCAATTTGTCGTAACCCTGTGTAAAATAGGGATTTTCGGGGTCGAGGAAAAAATCGTTTGGCGCGACTATATAGCCGACTTCATCGTCGCACAGCCCCCAGATGAGAAGGTTTTTGTCGCCCGTTATCTCGACAAGCGTTCTGTAAGGCTTGGCGTCGGGGTTTGCGGCTGCATCGCCAACAGTTCCGCCGTATGCAAGCTCGGGGAACAGCTCGCCCGGCACAAGCGCGATGTTTATCCCGCCGAGCGAAAGCAGCGAGGCCTGCGTCTGGAGCGCGAGCCCGTAGTTTCCCCCGCCCGACACAGGTTTGGCATCAAGCACTCCAAGTGATGATAGCAGTATATACACCTTGTTGTCAAGGTTTACATTAAAATAGTGCGTTTTGTCGGTTATCTTCGGCTCGAGCTTTACCTCGTCGCCGATCGACAAGACGCACCCGGCCAGCCGCTCGCCGACAATGGCCACGTCCTGCTCGAGCGGATACTCGGCGCCCGAGGGGTCACGCTGCCGCTGTGTCGATATAAGCCCGCCGACCGCGCCGGCAATGAATATAAAGTCGTCGCCGGTCTCCTTCTTTATTTTGCGGCTCATGTAGCAGGGGAAATCGGCGCTCACGCGGCTGTTTTCGCTTCGCAGCGCCTCGGGATGCGCGTCGTAGCTTATAATTTGCAGGCCGGGCGAGCCGTCTGCCGGCTCGAACCTGAACCTGTGGACATGAGTGTCGTAAATATAGGGCGGGCGCGAGTCGCGCTGCAGGTCGCCGGTGTCGGCTTTGCCGTAATACAGTCGCCCGTCACGCGCCGACTCGCAAGCGGCGCGGATGGCCTGCTGTGTGCTGAGCTTTACTTTTTCCATGAACGCCTTGTTTTTGCCGTCGCGACCGACCGGTCCCCACAGCCCCAGCGTATCTATGCCCGCGTGGGTATGCGTCGAGGCTATGTGTATTGCGGCGAGATTGTATTCCTTTATAATATCGGCAAGTCCGGCCTTTATCTCGTCGACAAACGACTTTAGCAGCCCCACGCAGTCGACCGCGGCAACCACAATCGACGTACCGCGCTTGTCCGATATGTAGGCGGCGCGCGCATACTGGGGGTCGAGCATCCCGGTCGCAACATTGTCGTTGCGGTAGCCGGCGATATAATATGTGCCGCCGAAACTGTCGGTAGCCGGATCATAGTCGTCGGGAACAATCTCCGCGCAGCCGAATCCCACAAGCCAAAGGTCGGAGCCGTCTCCGCCGGGCGTGATATTGCCTGCATCCTTTCCGCCGACAGGCAAGCTTTCAGCCGCCCCATCCGCCATATTTTGCGGACCGCAGCCGCAGAGCGAGCCGCAAAGCAGGGCGCCGGTTAAAATTGCAGTCAGCATGCGTTTCATTTTCTCCTCCCGTTTTATAATATACCGCTTTTCAGCAGATCCGAAAGTATCGCGGCAAATGTTCCGAGCGGCACGCCGTTGATTTTGCACCGCCATGCCGACAGAGCAAGCCCGGCTATGGTAACAAGCGCCGCGAGTACGGCAAGCGACCGGCGCACTGCAGCCGATTGCAAGCTGCGTCTCGCGGTCAAAAGTATAGCGCACACGGCGGCCGACGCCGCGCACAGCGCAAATTGGGGGGTCACCTGCGCACCGGCGAGACCGGCAAGCGCAAGCGCCGCTATCTGTGCGCCACCCTCAAGCCCCTTTGCCGCAAAGCCTGCGGCTGTGCCCGCTCCGTGCACCAAAGCCACCGGGAACAGGCAAAGCAGCGCAAAATACAGCACCGCCGCGACTAAAAATATCGATGCCTGTCTATAACTAATTTGGAAATTGCGTTTTTCCACCGGTTTTTCGCCCTGCATAAACTCACCCCACAAAAGCCCATGGCGTTATAGGCGCAAACTATACGCTAAGGTATATCAGCTGTCCTGCAGTATAAATGGCGACATTTTGATGGGGTTGCCGCTGTCTCCGCATGCGAGCATGTAAACCCCGTCGGCGCGCAGGCTGCGCCCAAATGCGCGCGCAGCCTCGACCGAAAGCTGCCGATAGTCGGCAGGTTTTGTGACGACCGGCACCTGCGAGCGTTTTTTTATCCTGCGCAGCAGCGCCGTCCCGCGCGAATTTGCCGCAAGCAGCAATGTATAGGGCGGCGGCGCGCTTACCTCGTCATAGGTCACACCGAAAAGGCAGTTTAGAGCTGCCCGACGGATTTTCGCGGCAGTCAGGTGCTTTGCCGCGGCCCGCTTGTAAAGCTGCGACGGTGAGGTACTCTCTTTTGCCGCCTTGCAAAGCCGCTCGGCAAGCCCGCCGTCGGCATCGCAGCAGCGCGCAAGCTGCTCCGTATCTGCGAGCCTGAAGTGCATCGGCAGCGCAATTCCGAAATTCTCCGACGATACCGGCGCGCCGCGCGATTTGCAAAGCTCGAGCATTGCCGCGGGCACAAGCCGCTCGAGTGTATCTATGTCGCCGCGCTCCCACGCCGCGCGTGAGGCAGTGGCAGACAGTCCCTTTAAGCGCGGCAGCGGCAGCGGCAGGACGGTCGAGCCGGCGCTGTCCAGCGCGTCTATATACTCCGCGGCAAGTATGTCGTTTGGAGAGGTCGGGAAAAACGCGTCCGGGCCATACTTTGCCCTGTAATGCTCCTCGGCGGCGCGCAGTTTAGAGCTGCCCGCCCTCTCGGGCAGCATGGGCAAATCAAGCTCCCGCCGGCGCTCAAGATACTCGCGGAAGCGGGCAATCACGGCTGCCTCCTCGGGCGTGTAGTCGAGGCTTCCGACCGCCGATTCGGGCACCGACACATCGGCCGGCAGGCTTTCGCAGCCGAAGCAAAGTACATCGAATACGCCCAGCGCATGGACGAGCCGCACGCCCGCCCGCGCGAAAAACTCCGCGCTCGAGCATGACCACGGATGGGGTAGCTCGAGCACAAGGTCGCAGCCGTATCTGACGGCGACCGCCGCGCGTTCGTATTTCGGCGCCGAGGCAAGCTCCCCGCGCTGAACATAGTTGCCGCTCATTATTCCGGTTATTACCACATCTTTTCCGAGACGCCGCCGTAAAAGCTCAATCTGGCGCAGATGTCCGATATGGAAAGGATTATATTCACATATAATTGCTGCATAAATCATGTGTTTTTTATATATTTGCCATGAAATTTATAACACCGTATTGCACAATCACAAAAAATATATTATAATAACACCAGTATTGTTGTGAAAATTAAGGAGTATCTTCTTTAATGAAAGTACTTGTCGTCAACGCGGGCAGCTCATCGCTTAAATATCAGCTGCTCGACACATCGACCCGAGTTGTTGCTGCAAAAGGCATTTGCGAACGTATCGGCATGGCCGGAAGCCAAATCGAGCACAGGCTCGGTGAGGAAGGCGAAAAAATCACTCGTTCGCTGGAAATCAAAGACCATGCCGACGCAATCAAGCTGGTCATAAAGACGCTGCTTGACCCCGAGGTCGGCTGCATTTCTGACATTTCCGAAATCGAAGCGGTAGGTCACCGGGTCGTTCACGGTGGCCCCTACTTTAGTGAAAGCAGCCTTGTTACCAATGGGGTTGTCGAAAAACTGAGGCTTTGCGTGGATTTTGCGCCACTGCACACCCCCGGACACCTGATGGGTATCGAAGGTTGCCTGAAGGCAATGCCCGGTATCCCCCAGGTGCTTGTTTTTGACACCGCATTCCACACCACCATGCCCGAGGTCGCGTGGCGGTATGCCATCTCTTATGACATGGCAGAAAAATACCACATCCGCCGCTATGGCGCGCACGGTACCTCTCACCATTTCGTTGCTCGGGAAATGATAAAGCTTCTGGACAAACCTGTCGAAGAAACCAAGATTATCACCTGCCACATCGGCAACGGCTCGTCGATTTCGGCTGTCAAAGGCGGAAAGTGCATCGACACCTCGATGGGCTTTACACCGCTTGAAGGCATCATGATGGGCACCCGCTGCGGTACAATTGACCCCGCCATCGTAACTTTCATCATGAAAGCTGAAGGCTTTGATCCCGACCGCATGCGCGATTATATGAACAACGAATGCGGTTTTCTCGGCGTTTCGGGCATCTCGTCCGACAGCCGTGACATCGAAGCGGCAATTTTGGAAGGCAACAAGCGCGCATGGATCACCGCCAATATGATGGCATATCAGATAAAGAGATATATCGGCATGTATACCGCCGCGATGAACGGTCTCGACGCTATCGTGTTTACCGCGGGCATGGGCGAAAACAACCCCGAGCTGCGCTCTCGTGTTTGCAAGGATATGAGCTATTTCGGAATCGAGCTTGACGAAGAGGTCAACGCCGAAACTCACCACCAGCCCAACATTGTCCGGGTTTCAAACGACCGTTCAAAGGTGCAGGTATATGTTATCCCGACAAACGAGGAGCTTATGATAGCTCTCGAAACAGAGTCGGTTGTAATAGGCGGCGGCAAAAACCTATAAGTGAATCTGGGGGGCGAATGCCCCCCGTTTTTTACGCGGTGAAAGGTGGTAAGATTACTTATTATTATACTTTAATTGTGGCGGTTTGGCAATAGTTTATGCAGCAATTCTGCCGCCCGGCTCGGTATGCTTTGCCGATATGGCCGGATGTTTAGTTATCCATATAAATAATTTTTATAGCAAAGATTTACCCTGCACTCTTGCAATTGTTTCAATATCTTTTAAGTAAAACAAAAACAGGGCGCGAACATGCCGTTCGTGCCCTGTTTTTTAGCATAACTTTTCAACCCAAATTCAGTTTTCCCAGTTGTGGTAAACTTCCTGAACGTCGTCGTTGTCATCGAGCTTTTCAAGCAGCGTTTCCATCATTTTAACATGGTCGGGATCTGACAGCGCAACGTATACCGAAGGGATTTTATCCTGCTCGGCCGAGGCTATTTCATATCCTGAGGCGGCAAGCGCGTCACGCACATTGTAGAGATTTTCCGGCTCGGTGCGAATTTCGAAGACATCCTCGTCATCGGTGATAAAATCTTCCGCACCGGCTTCAAGCGCGCACTCCATCAGCCCGTCTTCGTCGATTTCGCCCTTGCGCTCGATAAAGATAACTCCCTTGTCGGTGAAAAGATAGCTCACACAGCCTGTTGTGCCGAGATTGCCGCCGTATTTGTCGAAAAGATGGCGCAAATCGCCGCTTGTGCGGTTGCGGTTATCGGTTGCGGTTGCCACTATAACCGCAACTCCGCCCGGGCCATATCCCTCGTATATGATTTCCTCGTAATTTTCGGCATCGCCGCCGGTCGCTTTTTTGATGATGCGTTCTATGTTCTCGTTTGGAACATTGTGTGATTTAGCCTTTGCGATAAGCTCGCGCAGTTTCGCATTGGTGCTGGGGTCCGGCCCTCCGCTGCGAATAGCGATCGAAATTTCCCTGCCTATTTTGGTAAACAGCGATGCGCGTTTTGCGTCGGTCCGCTGTTTTTTATGCATAATATTTTTCCATTTACTGTGCCCGGCCATTGGACTGTACCTCTTTTTTTAAATCTTTGTGGGGGTTCTCATGCACACAAGGTGCAACGCGTTTTTAAGCGTGATGTTCGTGGCGCGCACAAGCCCGAGCCTGAACCGCACCATATCGTCGTTTTCCGCGCCGAGTATGCGGCAGCTGTTGTAGAACCTGTTAAACGACGCGCATATATCGAGTATATAGCGGACGACTATCGAAGGCTCATACGATGCAAGCGCATCGTCGACCTTCTCGCCAAACAGCGAAAGGGTCTTTGCAAGCTCAAACTCGGCCTCGTTTGGCGCAAACTCGCCTGTGAATGCCTCTGCACCGTAGCCGGCCTCAGCCGCTTTGGCAAGCACGCTGCAGGTGCGCGCGTAGGTGTATTGGGCATAGGGGCCGGTGTTGCCGTCGAAGTTGAGCGCCTCCTGCAAATCGAAGCTGATGTCCTTTATGCGGCTGTTTAAAAGATAGCCGAACACTATGGCGCCGACGCCGACATCCTCCGCGATTTTGTCCGAGTCCTCAAGCTCGGCGTTTTTTTCTGCCATTATTTCTTTGACTTTGTCGATTGAGAGCTTAAACAGCTCTTTGAGTAATATAGTGTTGCCGCTGCGTGTGCCAAGTTTTGCGCCGCCTACCGACATAGTGCCGTATGGCACATGGACGAGCCGGTCTGCCCATGGATAGCCCATCAGCTCGACGACTTTGAACCACTGGGCAAAATGCAGGCTTTGCCCTGCCGACGTGACATATATACAGCGGTCGAAATTGAAGGTGTTGTAGCGGTAAACCGCGGCCGCGATGTCGCGCGTGGGATAAAGCGTCGTGCCGTCGCGCTTGAGTATCAGGCAGGGCGGCATGTTGTGCTCCGAAAGGTCGACAATCGAGGCGCCGTCGTCTATTTTGAGCAGCCCCTTTTCGCGCATAAGGTTGACCTGCTCATCCATTTTGTCCGAATAAAAGCTTTCGCCGAGATAATAGTCAAACTCTATGCCGAGCTGTGCGTAGGTTTTCTTATACTCCTCTATCGAAAGGTCTATAAACCACTTCCAAAGCTCGGTATTTTCGGGATCGCCGCCCTCGAGCAGCGCAAACTCGCGGCGCGCGCGCTCCCAAAGCGACTCGTCGCGCTCCGCCTCCTCGTGGAAGCGCACATACAGCGACACAAGCTCGTCGACGCCGCCGCTCTCAACCTGCTCGCGCGAGCCCCACAGCTTATACGCCGCTATCTGCTTGCCGAGCGAGGTGCCCCAGTCGCCGAGATGGTTTACCGATATACATTTGAAGCCCCGGAATTCGTGCAGCAGCCGCAGCGAATGTCCTATCACCGTGGTGCCGAGGTGTCCGAGATGAAAGGGCTTTGCGATGTTGGGGGACGAGTAGTCGAGCACTATGGTTTTGCCTTCGCCCTCGTTCGTTCTGCCGTAACCGTCGCCCTCCGCGATGATTTTGGGTATGACCCCGCGGGTGAAATACTCGGGCGAAACTTTGAAGTTCAGGTATCCGCCCGCCTGATGCGGCTGTGCGATATCGCCGCACTGCAGTTTTTCGGCAAGCTCGGCGGCAATCGCCGGCGGTGCCTTGCGCAGCGCGCGGCTGAGCTTGAAGCATGGAAAGGAAAGCTCGCCCAGCTCCGGGTCCGGCGGATACTCGAGCATGTCTATTATTGAATCTGTCGTTTGCCCGTGGGCCGCACCGGCGCCGTCGAGCGCCGATATTATTGCGTCCGCGAGCCGTCTTTTAAGCTGCTGCATCTTTATCTCCGTCTATCACTTATTTTTTTATTTTTCGATAACGCACACCGCCATACGCACGAAACTCTCGCGCGTCAGCGGGAATCGCGCAAGCGGTAAAAGCCATTTGCGCAAGGGTATTTCCGCATAATATGCGGGCTCGATGTCAAGGCCTGCTAAAATCCGTCTGAATCCCGCAAGCGTCATTTTATTTATGTATGTTATATGCTCGCGCCCGCGCTCGTCGTATGAAAAGCGCAGCGAGATTCGGTCTTTTTCGTCCGGCAGCCCTTTTGCCAGCTCTTTGTATGCGGCTATCAGGGTGCGCTCCGAAAAGAAGCGGTGCACCCACGGTATATATATGAGGTCGGACAGATGCGCTCCCCACGGATGGCCATAGGGCGGGAAATTTATGAAAATCCGCCCGCCGGGCGCAAGCAACCGGTAGGCTTCCCGCAGCACCGCCTCCGGCTTTTGCACGTGCTCCATAAAGTCGTTCATCATTATGGTGTCGAACACGCCGTCGGGATACGGCAAGTCGTCGGCCGAGGCGCACAGGAAAAGGAACCAGCTCGCGTACCCGAGCCGCTGTGCCAATTCGGTTGCCTCGCGCTGATAGCGCGTGACAACGTCGACACCGACGACGCGCTCGGCGCCGAGCGAAACATAATAAAGACTTTTGCCCGCCGCGCCGCAGCCCAAATCGAGCACGCGCTTGCCCTCGAACATCTCATGCTGGCTGTATTTCGGCGCATAGCACGCAATTGTGTCGGCCCCACGCTCAAACTGCCATTCGGCATAGGTTTTTTCTCCGTCTTTTGCCATGTTGAACGGATGCGGGACGGGCCTGCAGCGCTTGTTTATCGCAAGCAGTACGCGCACGCCGAGCGGCGGCTTTCCGCCGAGGTTTGGCTTTTTGTCCATTGTTTTGTTCTCCGGTGGTTTTAACTTGCGGAATTCGTGCGGTGAAAAGCTAATATATAATATAGAATACCACTTTTGCGAAAAAATTTCTACTGTGATATGTTAACAAAATTTTATTGTGCCGCCCTCTGCGGCTATAACGATATTGGCACGCCCGGCACTACCGGTATTCGCGCATAATCTGCTCTATCCGCTCCACAAGCTCGTCGGTGCGCAGCCTGTCCTCTGCATAGGCTTTGCGCAGCAGACCGAAAGGCACGCGGTCGTCGAATTTTTCGAACATCGGTATCTCGGTGTTTTGCACGAGCAGGTATTTGTCCACTCCCTGCTCTTTTATGAGGTCGTGCCAGAGCCGCACAGCGTCGTAGCCCGTGCCGCGCTCCATGCGGAAGGTCATGTAATAACAGCCGTCGTACTCGAGATTTGATATTCCGAGCGGGCCGGAGTTTTTCATTATAAACTTGCGCAGCGTGCGGAACGAGCGCTGTCTCTTATACACA
>DGDL01000003.1:0-225 GCA_002385415.1 Clostridiales bacterium UBA3953 | reverse complement strand
GCTCGAGCATGCCGGTGTTGCGCGCGACGGTGCGCGCCTGCTGGAGCCGGCTGCGCGCGTTGGGCTTGAGATACGGGTAAACCTTGTCTTCCTCGAGCACCTGTTTCATGCGCTCGAGTATGCGTGTGTGGATTTCGCCATAGTCGCCCGGCCACGAGATTTCCATCTTCCCTTTCACACGCTTGACACTGTCTCTTATACACATCTGACGCTGCCGACGACGAG
>DGDL01000051.1 GCA_002385415.1 Clostridiales bacterium UBA3953 | reverse complement strand
AGATACAGGATTTAATATAGTTCTCAGCGCTGTATCTAAGCCATAAATATTTTTATTGTTACCAATAATGTTTAACTCAATCTTGACCTCAATTCCTGCTTATATATGGGCGATTTTCATTATCGTATTGCAGTTTCATTTCTTCAAGCTGTACCTTCTAGCTGATTTTATATTTGCCCAACATATAAAAATCGTAGCAACAACATATACGAATGTAATAATAACTAATAGCCAATCTGTTATAGTTGGTTCTGGCATATTGTAAGCTCCATTCAAAAATTTGTTTCAATAAAGCTTTGTATCGATTGATTTGCGAGCTTCTTGCTCGGGCATCATGACTATAGTTGCTTCCTTTCTCGTCTCTAGATATATTTGCAAACATTTGTTATATTATGACAAATTATATCATAGAGTTAACATTACATAATACAAAATGACAAAATCTTAATTATTAACTAGCCTACTCTATCATATTTCGTGAAATAAAATCTTCTTAGTGCAGAACTTTTATTTACTCTAAGGAAATTTATTATCCTCGCCCCTCCATAAACCACAGCGGGTCCTCATAGAATAAATACGTACCCTTTCCAGCAATACGACAAGAGTAACGCAGCCCTATCCCGCCCGCCTTGAGACTGGCGGCGCGGCACACATTATAAACGCGGTCCACTTCAAACACGCGCCCGTCCGGCCACTTAATCGAGAGCGGCGTTACTTTACCGGTGGGGTCGTGTCGCGCGATGACCTCAACATTGACGCGTTTAGTTCTTATATTTCGTGCTGTATTCATGTTTGGTATTGCCTACTTTCTTTATGGTGAATTCATGTTTCACAATAATGAAATAATATTTCACCTACATTATAGCACTGTCAACGCCAATTATCAAGTGAAACATAAAGGGTAGAGAATAACAATTATTACCGAGGAGCAAAAAAATAAAAGGCAAGGTTTATAAGCCTTGCCTTTTATTTTTTGCGTCTACTTTTAGAAATGCTAACAGTAATACGTTTTAAGAATAAAACATTTTGGATTTCATTGGTGGAGACGGGGGGGCTCGAACCCTCGACCTCACGGATGTGAACCGTGCGCTCTAACCGGCTGAGCTACGTCTCCCGGAGACTGCCGCGCGGATACCTACCGCTGACATGTAAGAATTATATCACATCGCACGCCAATATGCAATAGTTTTTGTGCAATTTTATCGGCTCCCGCGACGGATATTTATCCGCGCGGCAATTCTTCGTCGACCTATCATCTAAACATTTTCCCCTTTGTCATTATAAGCGTGACTATTGCGGTAATAACTATTGTGATAAGGTTGATGGCAAGAAAACCGTGCGGTGATGTTGCAAGCGGCATGCTTGCGGGCAAAAGGTTCATGCCATAGGCGCTGTAAATTAGTGTCGGTATGTTCAACACGATAGTTATAACGGCGAGAACCTTCATCACTATGTTGATGTTGTTTGATATAACCGAGCTGAAAGCGTCCATCAAACCGGTAAGAACATTGCTGTATATTGTCGCCATTTCGATTGCCTGCTTGTTTTCCACTATAACATCTTCAAGCAGATCCTCGTCTTCGGGATATTTCTTTATTATCTCGTTCTTGAACAGTTTTTCGAATACCGTCTCGTTCGAGCGCAGCGCGGTGGTAAAGTAGGTCAGACAGCGGCTCAGCTTGAACAGCTCGAACAGCTCGCTGTTGCGTGTCGATTTGCGCAGCTTGTTTTCGGCGATGGTTGTCTTCCGGTCTATAATGCGCAGATATTCAAGGTATGTGGTCGCGATGCGGTAAAGGATTTGCAGTATAAACCTAGACTTCATGTTGCTGCGGAAATCGCGCACGCGGTTGAGGGCGAACTGCTTGAGAATTGGCGTGTCTTCCATGCAGACGGTTATTATAACCTCCCGCGTCACGATGATGGACAGCGGTATCGTGGTATAAAGCTCGTCGTCATTTTTGTCCTCAACCGTAGGGATGTTGACGAGAATCATGGCATAGTTTTCGTCGGCATCAATACGGGAACGCTCGTCGAGGTCAAGCGCTGCTCGCAGTATGTCCGGGTCAATGGCGTATTTTGAGGATATAAATGCTATTTCAGCGTCATCGGGGTTAACCATGTTAATCCAGCATCCGTCTTCCGGCTCGGTCAATACCGTAAAGGCGTTGTTTTTGGTTGTGTAGAAATTTATCACGGCAGACCTCACTTTCTGTAATCATTTTCAACCTTTCTTCAGTCGCCCGCAGGTATGCAGACGAGCTGCAATATAGACCCGTGTTCCGAAAAACCAGCCGCGTGCGCGACGGAGATCGAAGCCGGGTTGTCTTCTTGAGCAATATAAACGGCGCGGATGCCCCGGCTGTGAAGCTCGAGGGCAAGCGCCCTGACACATCCCGTTGCGTATCCCCGCCCCTCGTATCCCGGCGCGGTTTCAACGCCTATTTCCGCGACGTCGGTGCCTTCCTCGACCGGCGAGCACGCGGCAGACACGATTTTCCCGTCGGCGGCAGCGACAAAGCAGGGCAGCTCCATATCATAATAGGTCTTAAGCTCAAAAGATGTGAGATTTTCAAGCCCGTCTCTCGGATCAAACGCACGCATGGGCGCAAGATTTGCCTTGTGAGGGCATTTGATGTCAAAATTCAGCACTCGCATGCGCCCGCATTCGCCCGAAAGTATCAGCCCGGCTTTTCGCAGTATAGGGGCGGCAGTATCTGCTATCCACGCCTCGGCCTGTGCCGAGGTTTCAGAGCCGTTGAAGCGGCGCACAAAGACATGCGCCGCCTCCGCAAGCTCTGTGCAGACGCGTAATACCGCCGCTCCTTTTGTGACAGTTGCCTCAAACGGTATAACCACACCCGAAAAATCGCCGGGCGCGGGAGGCTGGAGCCAGCCTTCAACAATTATTTCAGCGGTGCCTGTACTCACAGTTTTTTCGTGACAAGCTCCGGTTCGGGATAGGAGCTGTAAAGCTTGATTGTTTCGTCATAGCTGCGCACGCCGTCCGATGCGCCGGGCTCGAGTATGCAGCATGACGCGACCGCGGTGCCGAATTTCATCGCCTCGAGCAAGCTCATATCTTTATATGCGCCGTAAAGCACACCTGTGCAGAAAGCGTCGCCTGCGCCGGTCGTGCCTTTGATAAGCTCGCGCGGGATGTCCAGCGCGCCAAGCTGATAATATGTGCCGTCGCGGTCAAGACCATAGCTGGCATCGCGCGCATGGATAACTATCCAGTCGGATACGCCGTACTCGCGCAGCCTGCAGCACACCTCGGGCATAACGTCGTCGTTGACCGACCCGTCGGGGAGGTTTACGTTTATACCGGTGATTTTGCCCGCCTCGATTTCATTTATAATGCAGTAATCGAGGTATTTCAGGCTGGGTCGCACAATAGTCTGATACCGGTCGCTTTCCTCGCTGACCACGTCGACGGAAGTCTTGATTCCGCGCGATTTTGCTGTGGCAAGCAGGCGCGCCATGCGGGTGCCGTACTCGGGGTCGGGCTCGTCCAGCCGGTCGAGCAAAAGTATGTATCCGACATGCAGTATTGCGCCGTCCAGCCGGTCGAAATCGAAATCGCCGATGTCAAGGTCGGCATTTGCGCCGCGGAACTGGAAATATGTGCGAGTGCGACGCTCGCTGTCATACATGACGTCGGTAAACGAGGTTTGTCCCTCGACCTTTATGGCGCTTGTGTCGATGTTTTCATAGCGTCGGAGATTTTCGAAAATAAATTCGCCATACTCGTCGTCGCCGACGCGCCCCACCGCCTTGAGCGGTAGCGTGGGATCGATGCGCGCAAAGTCTACGGCACAGTTGTTTACCAGACCGCCGGTCGAACGTGACACGGAGCGAATGGTCGTAAGCTTGTTTGCGTCTGGATAAATGTCGATTTTTTTGAGAAGATCAACTATAAGGTTGCCCGCAACGATGATTCCACTACCCATATAAAGAAAATCCTCCGGATGCGATTTATTTATATTGCTCATTGATTTATAGAATTATATCATATATAATATTTTTAGTAAACTACCCGACAAAATTTTATAATTTTTTAATACGTCAGAAATAACAACAGGAAGGAAACGGCATAAAATCACAAAGATGAAAAAAGCGGTTATGTATGGCGCCGGCAGCATCGGACGCGGCTTTATCGGTCAGCTATTTTATATGTCCGGCTACGAGACCACGTTCATTGACATCAATATAGACCTTGTTAACAGGCTCAATGTCGACGGCTCATATCCGATTTATATAACCCGGGGTGATCGTTATCAAGAGTACCGGGTTAAAAACGTTCGCGGTGTGGACGGGCGCGATGTCTCCGCCGTTGCGGAAGCTGTCGCCGAGGCGGATATTGCCGCAACCGCAGTCGGCGTGACTGTGCTGCGTTTTATCGCGGCGCCGTTTGCGGAGGGCGTGAAGCTGCGGTGCGCCCGTGGAATCGACGCGCCGCTGAACGTTATAATCTGCGAAAACCTGATGGGTGCCGACGAGTATTTTGCGGGACTTGTGAAAGCCCACTTAAATGACGAGCAAAAGGAATACTTCGACAAGTATATCGGTCTCGTTGAGCCGTCCATCGGGCGCATGGTGCCCCTGACACCCAAAGAGCTGGCGGAGCAAAACCCGCTTGCGGTATGCGTCGAGGAATACTGCGAGCTGCCGGTCGACAAAAAGGGGTTCAAGGGAGAGATACCGCATGTAGTCAACATGGTGCCCTACACACCCTTTGATTACTATATCCAGCGCAAGCTGTTTTTGCACAACATGAGCCATGCAATGACCGCTTACCTCGGAGCGCTGAAAGGCTACACCTATATATGGGAAGCGACGCTTGACCCGGAGATCCAGCTCCTTGTGCTGCGCGCACTGCTGGAGGCGGCACGTGCGCTTCATATCGAGCACGGCGTCCCGTTGGACGAAATCTACCTGCATATTGAAGATTTGCTTTTCAGGTTTGAAAACAAGCTGCTCGGCGACACAATCGAGCGCGTTGGCCGCGATACAAAACGCAAACTCAGCGAAAACGACAGGCTCGTGGGCGCGGCCAAACTCTGCTATAAACACGGAATTATGCCGCTGCATATATGCCTCGGCATCGCCGCAGGCTATATGTTTGCGCCCGAGACGGACGAATCCTCCCGCGAGGTTGCCGGATTTGTCCAAAACAACGGGCTCAACGCGGCTTTGGCTCAGTACAGCTCGATTGTCGATGCCGGATGCGACCTTGCGCTCGTAATCAAACGCGCATACAATCTGCTTGACAAGTACGACAAATCATTTGTGCCTATTATTGCTGAACTGCAGAAAAGATGAGTATGGAAAACAAAAACTGCTCACACGAGCATCAGGGAGTGCGCGGTCTACCCGATACGGTGGCATTTTCCCCCGACGGGCGCGCGCTGAGAATACTTGACCAGACAAAACTGCCGGGCGAGACGGTATATCTCGATCTGACCGAGCCGGGCGAAATCTATGAGGCGATAAAATCGCTGCGGGTGCGCGGCGCGCCCGCTATCGGGGTTGCCGCGGCAATAGGTCTTTACTGCGCGGCACTGAGGTTCGGCGAGACCGATACCGATCGATTTATCGCAAAGCTGCGCGAGACGGCGGACTATCTAAACTCCTCGCGCCCGACGGCAGTCAACCTTTCGTGGGCGCTGAATACTATGACCGAGGCTGTTGACCCGGCACTGAGCGTCGAGGATAACCTCGCGCGCCTGCGTGCCAAAGCGGAGGAGCTGCGCGACGCCGACATCGCCGCCTGCCGTGCCATCGGCGAGTATGGGCTGACGCTGCTCTGTGACGGCGCGGGGATACTCACACACTGCAACGCCGGTCATCTCGCCACGACGCGCTATGGCACGGCGCTTGCGCCGATTCACGTCGGCCGCGAGCGGGGAATGAACTTCCGCGTCTTTTGCGACGAAACCCGTCCGCTGCTTCAGGGCGCCCGCCTTTCGGCCTATGAGCTGTGCGCAAATGGTGTTAATACAACCGTTATTTGCGACAACATGGCCTCGCAGGTCATGAAAAACGGCTGGATTGACGCCGTCATAGTCGGCGCAGACCGCATCGCGGCAAACGGCGACACCGCAAACAAAATCGGAACCTCGGGACTTGCGATTCTCGCAAAGCATTACGGCATACCTTTTTACGTTGCCGCGCCCTATTCGACAATCGACCTTTCGACCAAATGCGGCGACGACATTGTTATTGAACAGCGGTCGCCCGATGAAGTGTCCGAGCTGTGGTATGAAAAGCGCATGACGCCAGAGGGCGTGTCCGTATACAATCCCGCCTTCGACGTCACGCCCGCCGAACATATCACCGCATTTATCACCGACCGCGGTATCGTGCGCCCGCCGTATACCGAAAAACTTGCACGCCTGTTCGGCGAAGTCTGACAGCGCAATAGAATAACTCGGGAGGCCTCGTCATATAAATGTACCAAACACAAGTCAGGTTGAGGTACATTATGACGACGAGTGACCTGTATCCCGGCAGAGAAAAAGAGCGCTGTGAGCTGCTTGCAGAGTACATAATTGAATATGAAGCAACCGTAAGACTTGCGGCTGCAAGGTTTGGGATAGGGAAATCAACCGTACATAAGGATGTAACCTCCACTTTGCGCGAAATAAACCCCAGACTGTATGAGAAAGCGCGCGAAGTGCTGGATCGCAACAAAGCCGAGCGGCATATTCGGGGCGGCGAAGCGACACGCCGCAGATTTTTGATGCGTAAAAAACTCGAAAACAAGAAATAGCAAAGCGCAGGAGCTATCAAATTAGCCCCTGCGCTTACTGTTGCAATGAAAATTCTCCGTCCCGCGGTTTCGGCCGGCCTGCCGCGCGCCGCCGGACAACCGGACGGGCACAGCTGCGCTTTTTTGCCGCATTTTGCTTAGTCCGAAAGACCTGCTGCCGCAATAAGCCTGTCAATCTCCGAGTCGCCGAACACCATTATGCCGTTTTTCATAAGGAGCTGTGTGCATATCCCGTCTCCCGGAATGAGCCTGCCCGTGAAGCTGCCGTCGTAAATTTCGCCTTTCCCGCACGACGGGCTGCGCTCTTTGAATATCGCATATTTGCAGCCGTGCTTTTGCGCAACCTCAAGCGCTTTTTGTGCGCCAAGCTCAAATTTTGCGGTAACGTCTTCGCCGCTGCGCGAGAAAACGCGGCTGCCGCGCCGCTCCGAAGGCTCGCGCGGGGTGGACATACCACCCAAAACCTCGGGACACACCGGAACCAGCTTTACATTTGGGTTTAAGGCGAGCGCCAAAACCGCCTCGCAGCGCTTATGGGTGCCGTCAAATCGGCATGGCGCGCCGAGCAGGCACGCACTTACAAGGATATTTTCAGCCATAGAAACCTCAAAATTTAGAGTTATATACTTTCTAAAACCAATATATCAAATATTGTGGGCGCCCGTCAAGCTGATTGCGGAGAAGCTAATCTGTGTCTGCATCCGTAAAATTAGATATGTTATTTGACAGCAACCGGTGCGGCGGGAATTTGTGTAATTTTTATATATTGCAGCGGCAAGCCGGTATCGAATAAGCTATTATTGACGTAAATTGCATCGATTATGCTAAATTAAGGTTGACTTGACGCTGTCTCTGTGATATTATATATTATACCGACTATAACAACATCAAGACAGAATCGGAGATTGAAGATGGACAGACTAAATCGCAAAATAGCGGTAATTTTGCTTCTCTCTCTTCTGCTTGCAGGTGTGAGCGCATGTGCCAACGACAAAAACACCCAAATCGGCAATGTACAAAACACAGACCTGTCGGCCGAAACGTCGGAAGGAGAAACCGAAATTAAACCCGATCTCCCGGACATAACGTTTGACGGCGCAGAGTTTGCCATTCTTGTTTCGTCAAACGACGAGGCGGGTGTTGTTAAAAACGACTTTGAAGCCACAGAGATGACAGGTGACGTTATCAACGACGCGCGGTTTACCAGAAATGCGTATATCGAGGAAAAGTACAAGGTTGACATTGTAGACTATCCGCAGCCTGCCGGACACAACGGGACCGCGCTCAATGCCATTAAAAGATCGGTTTCCGCTGCCGATTTCGCCTATGACGCGGCAATGATGGCCGGTTACGACACATGCGCGCTCGCGAGCACCGACTTTCTGCAAGACCTCAACGCAATCAACTATCTCGACCTTTCAAAACCGTGGTGGGATCAGAAGGCAAATGCCGACCTTACTATAAAAGGCAGGATGTTTTACACTACGGGCGATATCAGCACCGCCGACAACGATGCCACTTATGCGATAATGTTCAACAAACAGCTTGTTTCCGACTACAGGCTGCCCGACTATTACTCGCTCGTAAAGAACGGCACATGGACAATAGACAAGTTTATCGAGTCGGTCGTTCAGGTGCACTCCGACCTTGACGGCAACGGCGAGTATGACACCAACGACCTGTACGGCGCGCTGCTGTGGGACGACACGGTTATGGGCATGATAAACGCAACCGGCGACAAGTGCTGTACTGTCGGCCCGGACGGCGAGATTCTGCTCACGCTCAACACCGAGCGCGTTGTGAACATGCTTGAAAAGTACTTCTCGGTCGGTTTCGACAATGCCGTTTGCCATACATACCAGCGCAAGAACTGGGACGGCGTCGCGGCAATCAACATGTTCAGCAACAACCAGGCGCTGTTCTTCCTCCGCCTGCTGCTCGACGTCGAGTCGCTGCGCAGCATGGAAACCGACTTCGGTATCCTGCCATACCCGAAATACGACGAGGCGCAGTCCGAATACTATAACACCGTCGGCTCGTGGCACTCGGTATTTATGTGCGTGCCGAAAGTTCAGGAGAACCTCGACCGCACCGGCATTCTGCTCGAGGCCATCGCGGCAGAGTCGATGAAGGTTGTAACGCCGGCATATTATGAAATCGCGCTGAAAGGCAAGTATACGCGCGATAACGAAAGCTCGGAGATGCTCGACATCATTCTTGCCACCCGCGTATACGACCTCGGCTGGTATTATCAGATAGGCACCTACAACGAACAGGTTATGAACCTGCTGCGCAACTTCAAAAACGACTTTTCGTCAATGTATAAGAAGCTCGAAAAATCAGCGCTCAAACAGCTCGAAAGACTTAACGAGAGCTTTGCTGAAATAACCGGATAATAGTAAAAATGCTCCCCCACCGAGGGGGAGCATTTTTCAGCGCCGCTGATTTGCCCGTCTGCAAAAGGCAGGCCGGTTTGCGGCAGGGTATTTCCGGCGTCGCAACATGTTGTTAAAACAAAATTCATAATTTACTTATTGCAAAAATGAAAAAAGTATGCTATAATTTGATGTACCGTGCGAAAAGTTAATAAACCGGTATTCACCGACGTGGAGAAGTACTCAAGTGGTGAAGAGGCGCCTCTGCTAAGGGTGTAGGACGGGCGACCGTCGCGAGAGTTCGAATCTCTCCTTCTCCGCCAAGCTCCCGGGAACATAATGTTCTCGGGAGTTTTTTGTTTCCCCGGACTTTTTCCGGAGCCAAGCATTGACACAGGATTGCCTTTAAGCTATGATTATAGCGCAGAGTTGCAAGCTGGCAAAAAGAGCCGACATCAATTATCCCCACTTGAAAGGATATTAATTTATGTTCGCTTTGAAAAAACAGCCCGATCGGGATTTTATCGTTTTAAACATCACCGACCCGCAGCTTACCGGCAGAGAATGGGAATCCGGCGGCAGGGAAAAACAAATTCTTACATATACGATTGACGAGCTTGTGAAACGCACGTCACCCGATCTTATTACAATCTCCGGCGACCTGTCTTACTCAAATGATTTGGACTCATACAGAGAATTTGCAAAACTGTTTGATTCCTATAAGATTCCGTGGGCTTTGGTATGGGGCAACCATGACAGCCAAGGCGGTCCGGAAGCGGTTGAGCGCCAGGTCGGGCTGATAACAAAACATGAGTTCTGTCTCTATGAAAGGGGCGACAGCTCGCTCGGCAACGGCAACTATACAATTGCCATCGAGGAAGATGGAAAAATAATCTATGCTTTAATAATGATGGACTCCCACGACACGATGGATTATACCGATCCCGACGGCAAAACCTCGCGACAGTGGGCACATCTTTTGCCACAGCAGCTTGAATGGTATAAAAGCGAAGTCGAAAGGCTCGGCGGTGTTAAATCGGCGATAATAATGCATATACCGATTTATGCCTTCCGCACCGCTTTTGAGGCTGCGTGGAACAGCGAGTATGACCCCGAGTCGGTTTTGCCGCTTGACAGCTATGACACAAAATATTGGAACGATGGCTATAAAGATTCGTTCGGCGTCAAATATGAGGGGGTATGCTCATATCCGGCGGATTTGGGCGAGTTTGAATTTATTAAAAATGTTGGCTCGACCGATACGATACTTGTCGGTCACGACCATGTAAACAACTTTGTAATAAACTACGAGGGTATTAAACTTGCATACTCGCTTAAAACGGGGATGGGCTGCTATTGGAATAAACATCTCAACGGCGGTACAGTCCTTCGCATTTCATCGGCGGGCAGTAGCCTTGAGCATGTTTTTGTAGACATTAATAATCTCGGATAATGAAAATGCCGCGTTGTGCCAATGGGAAAGGCATGGCGCGGCGATTTTTTAACACATCATAATATCTTTTTCTGCGAATCAAATTAAAGCCTGTTAAGCGCGCAATTATATGGGAGGCTTACTTTTTTTATTGAAATAATCGCAAACATTGACAATTATAAGCATTTGTGGTAAAATATGTTGTGAATTACTATAAAACTAAGGGGGAGCAAGGATATGAAAAGACGTGTCACAATTATCCTCGTATTGTTGGCTGTTGTTTTCTCGGTAGGAATTGTTGCTTCAACTGGTAGTGTAAAAAAGACGCTGTTATATAGCAATATAAAAGTCACTTTAAACGACTCACCGTTAATATTAAAAGATTCTTCCGGTAAAGAAATCGAGCCTTTTACCATTGATGGTGTAGCATATATACCGGTTAGTGCTTTTGCAAGAGCTTTAGGTTTAAACTCCGTTTGGGATGGGAGTACTAATACAATTAAGTTGACTCAATCTTCAGGTCTAAAAAGTGGTACTGTTGTTTTTGAAGATCAATATGTTAAAATTGAATTTGTGGGATGTCAGAAAGTGGATAGACTCTTCACAAAATATGAAGCAATATTTAATGTGACTAATAAAAATGATATAGAAATAACTCTTCAACCAAGCACCATTGCCTTTAATGGCATAAGTTATCAATTTAGCGGATCCGAAGAAGTTGCTCCTAAAAGCACTGGCCGTATAGCTTTTTATCCGTCAAATGACGAAGATGAAATACCGATACATGGGATAAAATCAATCAGTGGTACTATAAAAATCATAGATTTTAATTTCAGCGAATATTTCAATGGAAAATATTATCATGAGGTTAAATGGGTTAATGTTGGCATGTAATGCTAATATATACCTGAACCGTCATATAAAATAAAAGACGAGTATTACTATCGGACAAACTTAGTTGAAGATCAAATGCCAAACAGTTTTCTTGAAGAACCTACTGACACTAAGGGGCTAAATAAAAGAAACTCATGGCTTAATTCTGAAAAAATATATGGTAACCCCCACAATAACAATGATACAGCATCTTTAGACAGATTAATTAAGGTGCTTATAGCAATAATACTGGCTGTTGTAGCATATTATTTAATATTCGGGTTTAAAATAGTATTCACTTTCACATTTATTTAAGCTGAATATAATGCATAAAAAAGGTATAAACACCGCGGTGTTTATACCTTTTTTGGTCGGCCTTTCGTCAGTCGCGTTCTTTTTGCCGCGCGCTCAACTTCAAATCGCCGGTAGCGGGGTTGTCTATCAGCTTTCCGTCACCGGCAAAGCGCGAACCGTGGCATGGGCAGTCCCATGTGCGCTCGACGGGATTCCATTTCAGCGCACAACCCATGTGCGGACAGCGCGGCAACGTGGGCGTCAGGATGTTTATCACCGCGCTGGCCGCATTTAGCGCAAGCTGCGGCCGCAAAATCGAGCGCGACGGATCGAAAACTTCCTCATAAGGGCTGGTTTTGCCGGCCAGCATGTCACATAGCAGCGTAGCCGCCACCATTGAGGTTGTCATGCCCCATTTGTTGAAGCCGGTAGCCACATATAGGTTTGCGGTGTTCTTCGAGTAGCGCCCGATATAGGGCACTTCGTCGAGTGTTATGCAGTCCTGGGTCGCCCAGTGATGTTTTTCAACGGCGCCGGGAAAATGTTTGGCGGCAAAATCGCGCAGCTCTTGCCATCCGCCGCCGGTTTTGCCGGTGCGGTGGTCGCCGCCGCCCACAAGCAATAGATTCTCGTAAGTGCGAAACGACATGCCTTTCGGCGCCTCGTCGACGTACATCCCGTTTACCTGCGGCGCGCCCTCGAGTGCGATGACATACGAGCGGTGCTGGTACATTTTAATAAAATAAAGCCCATGTTTGTTGAGAAACGGAAAGTGTGTCGCAACGACTATCCTTTTCGCAAATATCTTCCCGCGCTCGGTCACGGCAGTTGTGCCGATAAGCTCCCGGACAGGTGTCTGTTCATATATGCGCAGGCCCCGTGATATAACCGAGACAAACTCGAGCGGGTTGAACTGCGCCTGGCGAGGAAATTTGACCGCGCCCGCGACAGGGAAGGGAAGCTCAAGGCTGCCGAGCTTTTCTGCCGGGTAGACCAATACCTTGAGCGCCGCGATTTCTTTGTCGATTTTCGTGCGGCTGCCCGTCGAGTATACGATGTTGTCCTTTTCTTCGAAATTGCAGTCGATATTCTTACAAAGCTCTCTGTAGCGCTGTAGCGCCTCCTCGTTTGCGCGCAGATAAAGCCCCGCCTTTTTTACCCCGAACTTGCGAATAAGCTTGTCGTATATAAGCCCGTGCTGGGATGTGATTTTCGCGGTGGTGTTTTTTGTGACGCCGCTGCAGATTTTATCGGCTTCCACCAATATATAGTCGATGCCGGCTTCCTTCAGCATATAAGCGCATAAAATGCCCGCAAGTCCGCCGCCTATTATCAAAACGTCGCAGCTTGCGTCCCCCTCAAGCCTGTCAAAGCTGCGCTGAGACGCCGTTTTCTCCCAAAGCGATTCCATCGCTTGTCCCTCCGATGTTTCTTTTGCAATATTATCACTCGCATTCCTTTCTACTATTCCTATACGGCCCCAATACGGCGCCGGCAAACACGCTCCGCGGCATAAACGCCGGTGCAGGCGGGGTATCATATAAGCCGACTCGGGCAAGTAGCCGCGCATATTCCTTTGCTTTATTTTGCCTTGACAAGCAATACTTAAATACTGTATAATTCTCAATACTGTATCGTTTTAACAGCAAATATTTATTGATGGATGGACTTGTAATGGAAAGACGCAGAGCGCGCGAGCTTGCGTTTGAACTTATTTTTGAGCATGAGTTTAACTTTGAAGTCAGCCCGGACGTTTTGTACGAAAACGCGCTCGAGTGCCGCAAATTCGAGGATAACGGCTATATACGCGAACTGTTTTATAATGTGGTAGACCACAAGGCTGCAATCGACGAGAAAATCGCAGCGTGCGCGGTCGGCTGGTCGCTTTCTCGCATGTCAAAGACCTCGCTTGCCATCATGCGGTTGTCGGTATGCGAGATGCTGTATATACCGGACATCCCGTTTACGGTTTCGATAAACGAAGCGGTTGAGCTTGCAAAAAAATTCGACCATGAAAAGGCGCCGGCGTTTATTAACGGCGTGCTGAACAAAGTTGCCGAGGTTGAGGGCATCAAAGCCCGCGACTCCCAAAAATGAGCGTTTTTATCGGTTTCGACACAAGCAACTATACAACCTCCGCGGCGGCTGTCCGGGACGGTGAGATTGTGTCGTCGGTGCGAATCATGCTTTCTGTAGCCGAGGGCGAGCGCGGTCTGCGGCAAAGCGACGCGCTTTTTTCGCATACAAAAAACCTGCCCGAGGTCACCGCGCGGCTCGGCAGCCACAACCCGTCGGCGGTGGGATGCGCCCATGCGCCGCGCGACGTGCCGGGCTCGTACATGCCGTGTTTTCTTGCGGGAGTGGCGGCAGCGTCCACGCTGGCAAATCTGCTTGGCGTGCCTCTTTATAAATTTTCGCATCAGGCGGGCCACATCATGGCCGCGCTTTTTGGCTGTGGCAAAACCGAGCTTTGGTGCGGGGGCGGTGAGTTTCTTTCATTTCATGTTTCGGGCGGGACGACAGAGCTTCTCCATGTCAAAAACCGCATGATAACCCGGCTCGGCGGCACGCTTGACATCAGCGCCGGAATGGCGATCGACCGCATAGGCGTCCGGCTGGGGCTGAAGTTTCCCTGCGGGCCTGAGCTTGAGCGGCTCGCCGAGAGCGGCCGGCTCCCGCGCGAGCCGGTGCGCGTGAGTGTGCGCGGCTGCGACCTCAACCTGTCGGGGCTTGAAAACAAAGCCGCGGCTTTGCTTGAGCGCGGAGAGGAGCCGGCCTCGGTTGCGCTGTATACTCTCGAATTTATCGCGCGCACGCTTGTTGCAGTCACGGAAAACGCAACGCAGCGCTATCCGGGCATACCGCTTATATGCGCTGGCGGCGTTATGAGCAACAAGCTGATTGCCGCGGCGATAAAAAACAAGTTTGACGCATATTTCGCACCGCCCGAGCTTTCTTGCGACAATGCGGTCGGAATAGCACTGCTGACCGAAATGGAATATACCGATGGTAAATGCATTTGAACCGAAAGTGTTGACCGTCTCACAGGTCAACGAATATGTAAAAATGCTGCTCGACAGCGAGCCGCTGCTGGCTGATTTGTATGTCAAAGGCGAGATTTCCAACTTTACAAGCCACCGCAGCGGGCACCTTTATTTCACGCTCAAAGACGAAACCGCGGCGGTAAAGGCCGTTATGTTCAGATCGGCGGCCGCAAAGCTGAAATTCGTTCCCCAAAACGGCATGAAAGTGTTGGCAAAAGGCCGGGTTTCGGTTTTTGTTCGGGACGGGCAGTACCAGCTATACTGCGAGTCGCTTGAGCCTGATGGCCTCGGGGCGCTGTATCTGGCGTTCGAGCAGCTTAAAAACAAACTGGCGGCCGAGGGACTGTTTGACGAATCACGCAAGAAGCCGCTTCCCAAAATACCGCTGCGCGTCGGAATTATAACCTCACCGACCGGCGCTGCGCTGCGCGATATGATAAACATAACGCGCCGGCGTTTCCCGTTTGCCGAGCTTGTGCTGTTCCCGTCGCTCGTGCAGGGCGCAGAAGCGCCGCCTCAATTGATAGAAGGGATTAAATACTTCGGCAGCACGCGCAGCGTCGACGTTATCATTATAGGACGGGGCGGCGGTTCTATAGAGGACCTTTGGGCATTCAACGACGAGGGGCTTGCGCGCGCGGTCGCCGAATGTCCTGTGCCGGTCATATCCGCCGTCGGGCATGAAATCGACTTTACAATCGTCGATTTTGTGGCCGACAAACGCACGCCCACACCGTCTGCAGCCGCGGAACTTGCGGTCCCCGACACGGGAGAGCTGAAACGCAAGATAAACAACATAATCGGGCGCATGGAGCTGCTTATTTCCAAACGGCTTGAGCGCGACAGGGCGCGGCTGAAGCAATTTGCCGAGCGGCATGTACTTACATCACCCGAACGTATACTTGATGAGAAGCGCATGATGCTGCTTTCGGACGAGCGGCGGCTGGTTAGCGCGGCAAAACTGCTTATTTCAAAAAAGCGCACGACCTTCGACGGCTATGCCGGCAGGCTGGAGAGCGCGATTTTGAAGCTGCTTGCCGAAAAACGCAACGCTTTTATTCGCGAAACCGCCACGCTTGAAGCGCTGAATCCAATGAAAACGATTACCCGCGGCTATTCCGCGGTTTTTGGCGAAAGCGGCGAGCTGATAAAAAGCGTGTCGCAGGTAAAAATCGGGGACAACATCAGTTTCAGAACCTCCGACGGTACGGTGGACGGAAAGGTGACACGCATACGCCCCGACAGTCAACCGGACGAAAAATAAAATAACCGCGTACAATCGCGGCAGCATGGAGATGCGAGCAATTATGGAAGATAAAACCAACATCACGTTCGAGGCGGCGCTGGCGCGGCTTGAGGAGATAGTACGCGCGCTGGAGAGCGGCACCGCCCCACTCGACGAGTCGTTGTCTATGTTCGAGGAAGGCGTTGCGCTGGTCAAAATATGCACCGACAGGCTGGACAGCGCCGAGCAGAAAATAAAAACACTCTTTAAAAATAAGGACGGCAGCTATGAAGAGCAGCCTTTCGAGCCGGTTGAGTGAAGCGGCCGCGCTGACAGGGGAAGCCCTGAAAAATTTCCTGCGCCGCTACTATGACGACGATTATCCCGAGCTTTGGGAGGCAATGGACTATGCCACCGCGGAAGGCGGCAAGCGCATCCGGCCGTTTTTGGTGCTCGAGTTTTGCAGGATGCTGGGCGGCTCTGTCTCGGCTGCGCTGCCTTTTGCCTGCGCTGTGGAGGCGGTGCACAGCTATTCGCTCGTCCACGACGATTTGCCCTGCATGGACAACGACCAGTTCAGGCGGGGAAAGCCATCTTGCCATGCGGCTTACGGCGAGGCGCTGGCACTGCTTGCAGGCGACGCGCTGCTTACCGCCGCGTTCGAGCTTGCGGCCTCTGCCGAGCAGCTGAGCGCAGAAGCAAAGCTTGAGGGCATACGCATTCTTGCCGAGTGTGCGGGTGCGTCGGGCATGGTGGGCGGACAGCAGCTCGACCTTGCCGGCGAAAAAAAGCGGCTGAGCTACGAGCGGCTCACCAAAATGAACATGCTGAAGACCGGGGCGCTCATACGCGCGTCCTGCCTGCTCGGCTGCATTGCCGCGGGCGCAGGCGCAAAAGAGAGAGCAGCAGCCGAACTTTTTGCCGAGCGGCTTGGTCTCGCTTTTCAGCTGACGGACGACCTGCTCGACATGGGCACGGAAGATAACAAAACAACATATCTGACATATCTGACGCCGGAAGAAGCTCAGAGTTACGCAAAGAAGCTGACCGACGAAGCGGCGGCGGCCGTCGCCGAATATGACAGGGACGGGGTTATGCGCGATTTCTGTGAGTTTATCCGCGACAGAGACAAATAAACTACACAATTTGGACGCACACACATGGATATTTTTAACAATAATCCGCTTATATGCGCAGCGCTGGCTTGGGTATCGGCTCAGCTGATGAAATTTATAATCGTGAACATTCGCGAGCGCAGGATTAATCTCCTTGTGCTGATACAGTCGGGCGGGATGCCGAGCTCTCATTCGGCAACAGTCTGTTCGCTCGCGACGGCAATCGGGTTTCAGGTTGGCTTTGGCAGCCCGGAATTTGCGATTGCGGCCATACTTGCGTTTATTGTCATGTACGATGCGGCAGGCGTACGCAGAGCCGCGGGAGAGCAGGCAAGGCGTATAAACATACTCACGCAAGACTATCTTAGCGATTTTGAAGAAGATATGCAGGCTCAACTGAAGGAGCTTCTCGGTCACACCCCGCCGGAAGTGTTCGGCGGGGCGATACTCGGCATACTGATTCCGACGATTTTGTATAACTACTGATGCGTCTTGATGTTGAAGTTTACAGGCGTGGCATAGCCGAAAGCCGAAGCCGCGCCCGAGCGCTTATAGAGGCGGGCAGCATTTCGGTTAACGGAGTTGTTGTGACAAAGCCCGCGTTTGAATGTGGAGAAAACGACCGGATTGAGCTTGTGGGCGCGCCTATCGAATATGTCAGCCGGGGCGGATACAAGCTTGCGGCGGCGCTTGACGAGTTTAGTCTCGGCGACACGGAAAGCCCCGGCATAGATGTCGCCGGCATGGTGGCGGCGGACATCGGTGCCTCGACCGGCGGGTTCACCGACTGCCTGCTAAAGCGAGGGGCAAAAAAAGTGTATGCCATAGATTCGGGCCGCGGACAGCTTGCCGAGCGGCTGCGCAGCGACGTGCGCGTTGTATCGCTTGAAGGTGTTAACGCCCGCAATTTAACTTTGGATATGCTCGGCGAGCGCTGTGACATAGTCGTGATGGACGTGTCGTTTATATCGCAGACAAAGCTGCATGGCACCGCGGCAAGCCTGCTTTCGGCGGGCGGCATATTTATCAGCCTTATCAAGCCGCAGTTTGAGGCGGGCAGGGAAAACATCGGCAAAGGCGGCATCGTAAAAGACGAGCGGGCGAGAGAATTGGCGGTGGATACCGTCGTCCGGTCGGCCGAAAGCTCCGGTTTCACCTGTCGCGGGATTATACAGTCGCCCATCACCGGCGGTGACGGCAATGTCGAGTATCTCGCGTGTTTCATACTCAGGTGATATGCCTGCCATTATGCGCTCTCGCGGGCATGCCGTGGGGCGCCATAAGGAGTAGTGCTGAAAGTGAACACAAAACATAAGGTAATTGAGCTTGTTCCAAACATTGTAAAAGACCCGGGGCTCGACATGACAAAAAAGGTCATCGCCGAGCTTGCCCGCCGTGACTGTGAAATATATGTTGCCGAGGTGTTTCGCGAGCTGCTTGAGACGGACGGCAGTGCAAAGCTGAAGTACGGCGCCGTCGAAACGCCCGATGTGTGCGTTGTGCTCGGCGGCGACGGCTCGATGATACGCGCTTCCAAAAAAGCGGCGCCGCGCGGCATCCCTCTGCTCGGCATAAATTTAGGCAGAATCGGTTATCTCGCCGAGCTTGAGCTTGACGAGCTGGGACTTGTCGACGAGCTGTTCGAAGGCAAATACAGCATCGAAGAGCGCATAATGCTGGATGTGGCACTGCTGCGACTCGACCGCGAAGCGCACATGACGGCCCCGGCGCTCAACGACGCGGTTGTGACGCACGGCGCTGTTTCAAGGCTGGTCGACATCATGCTTTACTGCGACGGGCGGCCGGTGACAAAATACCGTGCCGACGGACTTATCGCGGCAACCCCGACCGGCTCCACCGCATACTCGATGTCGGCAGGCGGCCCGATAATCGACCCCAAGCTCGATTGCATTTGCGTCACCCCGATCTGCCCACACACGCTTTACGCCAAACCGCTGGTATTCTCCGGCAACTCCGAGCTTGAAATAGAGAATATGTGCCCGGACACGGTGGCGCTTTATCTCACCGTCGACGGAAGCGAAACCTACCGGCTGCGCAGAGGCGACCGCGTCCGCATTACAAAATCAAATTTGACCGCCAAACTTATCAGACTGAACTCAAAATCCGGCTCATCCGGCTTTTACGGTGTGCTTCAAAAGAAAATAACGGAATAATGGGAGCATGACCTCCGGTTAATTGTTTGACGCGGTTCTGAAAAATGCAGTTTTTTATTTACAATCAGTATCGGCTGTGGTAATATATAAAAAGCGCAAAAATATGGCTGGAAATTATGCATGAAATATAGCGTTGGCTGATAGAAGCCGACATATATTGCGCGAGGTCGTGTGATTACGCGGCTGAATTGCAAAATAACCGCCTACAGCTTTATAGTAGCGGCAAAGGAGTGGCTTTATGCTAAAAATTGAGCGTCTTACCAAAACATACGGTGCCAAAAAGGCGGTGGACGACCTTTCGCTCCACATACAGGCGGGGGAAATCTGCGGCTTTATCGGTCACAACGGTGCCGGCAAAACTACTACAATCAAGGCGGTGTGCGGCATTTTGCCTTTTGATTCGGGCGAAATCTATGTCGACGGCATATCCGTCAAGGAAAACCCGCTCGAGGTAAAGCGACGCATCGCTTATCTTCCCGACAATCCAAACCTTTACGAATTTCTGTCGGGTATAAAGTATCTCAACTTCATCGCGGACGTATTTTCCGTCGGCAAAACCGAGCGCGAGGAGCGCATAGCAAAATATGCCGACATGTTTGAGCTGACCCCCGCTCTTGCACAGTCGATAAGCTCATATTCGCACGGAATGAAGCAGAAGCTGGCCTTGATTTCGGCGCTTATGCACGAGCCGAAGTTGCTTTTGCTGGACGAACCGTTTGTCGGCCTTGACCCCAAAGCGAGCCATCTGCTTAAAATCGAGATGCGTGAGCTTTGCCGTCAGGGAAGCGCCATATTTTTTTCGACACATGTGCTTGAGGTCGCAGAAAAGCTGTGCGACAAGATAGCAATTATTAAAAACGGCAAGCTCATTCGAGCCGGTGAAACCGAAGAGGTGCGCGGCGACGCCTCGCT
>DGDL01000085.1 GCA_002385415.1 Clostridiales bacterium UBA3953 | reverse complement strand
AGATGTGTATAAGAGACAGGTGATGATGTGTCCGTTGTCAAGCTTTACCTTGAAGTTCGCGTTAGGCAGCGCTTCGACCACAACACCTTCAAATTCAATTACGTCGTCTTTGGGCAGAAGAATCACTCCTTATCAATATTTATGATACGGTTTCCGACAAACCGAGTTCGCAAAACCGCCGGATTTCGGCAGCCGCCTTCCGGTTTGTCAGCGTCTCAACGTTCTCCGAGCAGCGTCCGCCCGCGTACGAGACGTGCTTTAATTTCTTTCTCTTGGGTTTATCCACCTTACGCAGCTTTCCGTCAACTATCATGACATATCCGTCACCGCAGACTTCAGTCACGATAAACGTTCTGCCGCGGTCACGTCCTGCCAGAGAGACAACGAAATCTCCCCGGGCAATTTCATGTTGCTTATCACAATCCGTTTGCTTTCCCGTCATATGGCTCCATGTCTTCACCCAAACGGGTGAGTATAATAATGCCTTCTTCGGTTATTGCTACGGTGTGCTCGTAGTGAGCGGTCAGAGATTGATCGACTGTACGAACTGTCCATCCGTCATCGGCTTCGTATACCTCATATCCTCCGGCGCTGACCATCGGCTCTATAGCGATGGTTTGGCCGGCAGAGAGCCTCGGGCCGCGACCGGGTGTGCCGTAATTCGGCACATCCGGGGGCTCATGAAGCTCGGCTCCCACGCCGTGACCGACATACTTGCGTATTACGCTGAACCCAAAAGATGTGACATAGCTTTCGATAGCCGATCCGATGTCGCCGATGCGTTTTCCGGGGCGCGCGTGCTCGAGCCCCCTAAAAAAGCTCTCGCGCGTTGCGGATATGAGCAGCTCTGCCTCCCTTGATATTTCGCCTACACCAAAGGTAGCTGCACAGTCTCCGTGAAAGCCCCTGTAAAACGCACCGACGTCTATTTTCACAATGTCGCCCTTTTGTAGCCTGCGATCCTCCGAAGGTATCCCATGGATAAGCTCTTCGTTGATGGATATGCAGGCGCTGCCGGGGAAACCCGAATAGCCCAGAAACGACGGTGTCGCGCCGCACTTTTCAATGTGCGTTCGGATTATCGTGTCAAGATGCTTTGTCGTAATCCCCTCGCGCACTGCTTCTCCGGCAAGAGCAAGGGCTTCTGCCGCGATCCTGCCGGCTGCTCTCATCGTCCTCAGCTGAGCTTCATTTTTCAAGTGTATCATAAATATCAGCCGCGGTCTGCCGCCGCTGCTTCAGGGAAAAATTCCGCAAGCGCCGCAAATACCAGCCTTGTCGTGTCGGCCAGCACTTTTTGACCGCGAACAAGTTTAAGCTTGCCGGTCTTCTGGTAATACTCCTTCAGCGGCTCGGTCTGCTCGTGATAGACGCGCAGCCTATCAAGCACAACCTCGGGAGTATCGTCGTGGCGAACAGTGAGTCCTCCGCCGCATTTGTCGCATGTGGAACCATCCCCGCTGGGGTTGTAAACAATGTGATATGTCGCACCGCATTTCTCGCATACGCGGCGGCCCGACATACGCTCAACTATCTCCTCGTCGGGAACCTCGATGCTTATAACGGCGTCGATTTCAATTCCCATCTCGTCAAGCGCTTTTGCCTGCGGAACGGTGCGGGGGAATCCGTCAAGAATATATCCGCCTTTTTTGCAGTCTTCCTGCTCCAAACGCTCGCGGATAATACCTATTACCACGTCGTCGGGTACCAGCGCACCTTTATCCGTGTACTCTTTCGCCGCCAGTCCCATTGCGGTTCCGTTTTTGATTGCGGCGCGGATTATGGCACCGGTCGAAACCGCAGGTATATTGAATTTCTCGCTGACGATCTCGGACTGAGTTCCTTTACCCGCGCCCGGAGCGCCTAAAAATATAATTCTCATCGTCCTGTTACTACTCATTTATTCAAGAAAGCCTTTATAGTGGCGCAATGTCATTTGTGCTTCTATCTCACGAGCCGTTTCAAGCACCACGCCCACGACAATCAAGAGCGACGACCCGCTAAACGCAATGGCGCCAAGCGCAAAATTCGTTGCCAGATTGACTACGAGCGGGAGCACGGCTATTATACCAAGGAAAATCGCGCCGAGGAACGTGATTCTGTTGAGAATCTTGGTTATATAGTCGGCGGTGGGTTTGCCGGGACGGATGCCCGGGATAAATCCGCCGTGC
Source organism: Clostridiales bacterium UBA3953 (assembly GCA_002385415.1). Lineage (GTDB taxonomy): Bacteria > Bacillota > Clostridia > Oscillospirales > CAG-272 > DTU078. The sequence continues at coordinate 6,130 of DGDL01000085.1, read as the reverse complement.
GACTTGAGATTGTTTGCTATCTCAATCGGATTGAACGAGATGGATGTGTAGAAGAACGAGAAGAGGATGATCAGAATGAAGAACAGTATGATATAGAACCAGGATTTGTACGAGAAAAACTCAAGGAAACCATACCAGAAGGTGCCTTCTTTAGGTGTCGGGAAAAGCAAGGCAATGGTGGACGGGAGCGCCACAATGGAGTTTGCGAAAATAATGGGCAGAACTCCCGACATATTGAGCTTCAGCGGCAGATTGGAGCTCTGACCGCCGTACATCCTGCGTCCTACAACACGTTTGGCATACTGAACGGGCAGGCGGCGTTCGCTGTTGGTAACAAACACGACGAATGTTATAATCAGCACCGAGCCGATTGCGGCCAGGATGCTGATGATTATACCCCAAACACCCGTTGTGGCAAGCCCTATAAAGCCGCCGATCGTTGTAAAACCACCCGAAACGATGTTGGCAAAGAGTATCATGGAGATACCGTTGCCGATACCGTTTTCGTTGATCTTCTCAGCCATCCACATTATAAGCGCTGTACCTGCGGAATAGCTGGCGATGATAACAACTGCGGCAAGTACGCCGTAATTGGTCAGAACGCCAAGATTACGCATGTACATGTAATAACCGTACGAGGTTATCAGACCTAAAACAACTGTGACATAGCGAGTGATCTGAGTGATTTTCTTTCTGCCTTCTTCACCTGATTTCTGCAGATTTTCAAGCGCGGGTATCGCAACTGTGAGCAGCTGCATTATAATCGAGGCGTTGATATACGGTGATATAGACAGAGCAAACAGTGTTGCTCTGGAAAACGCCTGGCCGGATAGAATGTTCATATACTGGAGCATCGAGCCTTCCGAAAAGCTTATCATGTAGTTAAGCATATCGGAGCTGATGAACGGAACCGGTATTACCGCGCCCAGCCTGTACAGGATGAGGATGAATATAACAAACAGCATCCTCTTGCGCAGGTCAGGAATTTTCCAGGCATCAATGAATGTTTTAAACACTCAGATCACCTCGCAGCTGCCGCCCGCCGCTTCGATCTTCTCCTTAGCAGCCGCCGAGAAAACCGAGGCGCGAACCGTCAATTTCTTGCTTATCTCACCGTTACCCAGAACTTTAAGTCCGTCTTTGGATTTATTGACAAGTCCGCACTCAAGCAGCTTGTCATAATCGATGACGGCGCCGTCCTCAAAGCGGTCGAGCGCTGCGACATTTATAATTGAATATTCCTTTTTAAATTTGTGGTTGTTGAAGCCCCTTTTGGGAAGCCTTCTGTAGAGCGGGAGCTGTCCGCCCTCAAAACCGACACGAACACCGCCGCCCGAGCGAGCGTTTTGGCCTTTATGTCCTCTGCCGGCGGTTTTACCGTTGCCGGATCCAATGCCTCTGCCTTTGCGCCACGCTTTCTTTGCGGAACCGGGGGCTGGCGAAAGTTCATGGAGTTTCATTTTGTTTCCTCCTTAGCCTTACTTATCGTCGGAGACAGGTTCGACCTTCACGAGATGGGAAAGAACCCTGATCTTACCCCGGGTGCTCCCGTTATCGTTTTGAATCGTGACATCTCCGATTTTACGCAGCCCAAGCGCCTGCGCATTTGCTTTCTGTTTGGGAAGCGCCGTGATAAGGCTTCTTATTAGAGTGATTTTTAACTTAGCCATAGTATGTCATGCCGCCTTTCTCAATCAGTGGGCGCGGAAACCGAAGATTTGCCGCGCACCGCCTGGACGGGGATACCCCTCATCTTTGCAACATCTTCAGCCGTGCGCAGCGCGCGCAGGCCCTCGAATGTGGCTTTGACGACGTTTATGGGGTTTGAGGTGCGGAGGCACTTTGCTCTGATGTTGCGGATGCCCGCAACTTCAAGCACTTTGCGAACGCTGCCTCCGGCAATAACACCGGTACCTTCGGAAGCCGGCTTCAGAAGAACTCTGCCGGCACCGTACTCGCCGATAACTTCGTGAGGTATGGTGCTTCCCTTAAGGGAAACCTTGATTATGTTTTTCTTTGCATTCTCGATTCCCTTGCGTATTGCTTCGGGAACTTCGTTTGCTTTGCCAAGGCCATAGCCGACATGGCCGTTACCATCGCCGACTACCATGAGGGCGGTAAACCGCTTGATGCGACCGCCCTTGACGGTTTTCGAAACGCTGTTGATCGATACCAGTTTTTCCTGAATATCAAGCGTCGACGCGTCTATTCTCTCTGCCATTGATAAATCCTTTCAGATCGAATATTTTTTTGTTTTTATAAATATCATGGTAGACTTAGAACTTAAGTCCGCCCTCGCGGGCACCTTCGGCCAACTCTTTGACACGCCCGTGGTAGAGATAACCGCCACGGTCGAACACCACGGTGGTTATTCCGGCTTCGAGCGCGCGCTTTGCAATCATTTTGCCAACCTCACGCGCGGCAGCTTTGTTACCGCCGTATTCCGAAAACTGATTACCGTAGGTTGATGCCTCGACCAGAGTTACGCCTTTAGTATCGTCGATAATCTGGGCTTGGATATTCTTTGAAGAACGGAAAACACAAAGACGCGGACGCTCTGAGGTTCCGAATATCTTAGCCCTGACGCGGGCATGTCTAATCTTGCGTCGGGCGTTGGAGTCTCTTCTTAAGACCATATTGTTCCGCTCCTTTCATTAGCTACCGGCTTTGCCCGATTTACGACGGACGTGCTCTCCGGCGTATCTGACACCTTTGCCGAGATAAGGCTCCGGCGGACGACAGCGGCGAATTCTGGCTGCGATTTCGCCGACCAGTTGCTTGTCAATTCCCTTCACGATAACTGTGTTGGGGCTGGGTACCTCGAATGTGATACCGTCCCCCTCCTCGAAGTTAATCGGATGAGAGAAACCGAGCGAGAGCGTCAGAGTTTTGCCGGATTTGACGGCACGATAGCCGACTCCGACGATCTCGAGCTGCTTTGCATAGCCCTGTGTCACGCCTACTACCATGTTGTTTATCAGCGTGCGGGTAAGGCCGTGAAGTGAGTTGTGTTCTTTATCTAAAGAAGGTGTGACGACCTTGATGGTCGAGTCTTCCTTCTGAATTATCATCTTGGGCGAGACCTGCTGGCTGAGAGTGCCGAGCGGGCCTTTTACTGTGATGAAATTTCCTTCGCCAACAGTCACATCCACGCCCGCAGGGATGTCTATTGGCATGTTACCTATTCTGGACATAGACTTTCTTCCTCCCGCTTACCAAACGAAGGCGAGTACTTCGCCGCCAACGTTTTCCTTGCGTGCCCGAGCATCGGTCATTATGCCCTTGGAGGTGGACAGTATCGCGATGCCCAAACCGTTCATCACACGGGGGATATCCGCGCAGCTGGTATACACGCGCAGGCCGGGCTTTGAAACCCTGCGCAGCCCCTGGATGATCTTTTGTTTGCCCATATATTTAAGCGTTATTCGGATAATGCCCTGCTTGCCGTCCTCGATAAGGGTGTATCCCTTTATATAACCTTCGGCGACGAGGATGTCGGCAATAGCCTTCTTTACATTTGACGCGGGGATATCGACCGTTTCATGCCTTGCATTGTTAGCGTTTCTGATACGGGTCAGCATATCCGCAATTACGTCTGACATTTGCATTCTTCTCCTCCTTCTGTGTGGCTATAGCGAAGCGGCTGATTTACCGCGCCCCGCAACTATCACCACGACGCCTTTCTTACGCCCGGTATCTCGCCTCTGTATGCAAGGTTGCGGAAGCAGATACGGCATATTCCGAATTTCCGAAGATAAGCGTGTGGGCGTCCGCATATTTTGCAGCGGTTGTGATAACGGGTCGAGTACTTTTGAGGACGCTGCTGCTTTATAATCATTGATTTCTTGGCCACTTGGTTATTCCTCCTTATTTCGCGAAGGGCGCGCCCAGCAGGGCCAGCAGCTCTCTCGCTTCTTCATCTGTACGAGCCGTTGTGACAATAGAAATGTTCATGCCGCGGATCTTGTCTACCTTATCGTAATCGATTTCGGGGAAGATCAGCTGCTCTTTAAGTCCGAGCGTATAGTTGCCTCTGCCGTCGAATCCATTGGGGTTGATTCCCCTGAAGTCGCGCACCCTCGGCAGCGCGAAGTTGAACAGCTTGTCGATAAACTCGTACATGCGGTCGCCGCGGAGTGTAACCTTGGCGCCGATTTTCATGCCCTGACGGAGCTTGAAGTTAGCAACAGATTTCTTCGCAACGGTCGGAACAGCCTTCTGGCCGGTTATGGTTGTCAGTTCAGAGATAATATTGTCAATAGCCTTCGGATTGTCTTTCGCATCGCCTGCACCGACATTCAGCACGACCTTATAAAGTTTCGGTATCTGCATTACGTTCTTGTAGGAAAAACGTTTCATAAGTGCGGGGGCGACTTCGTTATTGTAAAGTTCCTTAAGTCTTGGCATTTCAATGCGCCTCCGTCTCACAGCTCTGCGCCGCATTTGGCGCAGACCCTGATTTTTTTACCTTTGGAGTTGGTGCCGGCCTTGACTCGAACGCCTTTATTACACTTCGAGCAATAGAGCATAACTTTGCAGGCGTACATCGGGCCTTCAACTTTGATTATACCGCCGGCTTCACCCTGCCTGCGGGGCTTGACATGGCGGCTGACGATGTTTATCCCCTCGACAATTATCTTGCCTTCTTTCGGGGAAACCTGAAGCACTTTGCCACGCTTGCCTTTATCGTCGCCGGAAATGACAATAACTTCGTCGTCCCGGCGCACATGTACCTTATTTCTCATATCTCATTGCCTCCCGACTTAAAGTACTTCGGGAGCCAGTGAGAGAATTCTAACATAATTCTTCTCACGGAGTTCCCTTGCTACCGGCCCGAAAATACGAGTGCCGCTCGGGTTTTTATCTGGTTCTATGATGACGGCTGCATTGTCGTCGAACTTGATATGCGAGCCGTCGGGGCGTCTGACGCCCTTCTTTGTGCGGACAATAACCGCGCGCACGACATCGCCTTTTTTGACCTGACCGCCGGGGACGGCCTTTTTCACCGACGCAACAACTACATCGCCGATGCTTGCATAGCGTCTGCCTGTGCCGCCGAGCACGCGGATGCACATGAGCTCTTTAGCGCCGGTATTGTCGGCTACTTTCAAGTATGACTGTGTCTGTATCATGCGGACCTCCCCTTACTTCGCCTTTTCGAGGATGGATACCAGGCGCCATCTCTTTGTCTTCGAAAGCGGTCTGGTCTCCATCACAGAGACGGTGTCGCCAATGTTGCACTCGTTGTTTTCGTCGTGCACGTGAATCTTAACGGTGCGCTTAATAACTTTTCCATACCTTTTATGCTTGACGTGGTCGGTGATAGCCACAACAGCGGTTTTGTCCATTTTATTGCTTACTACCTTGCCGACACGCGTTTTGCGGAGCGCGCGGGCTACGGCTGTATTGGTGTTGTCCATTATTGTTTGTTACCTCCCGTCAAGCGTTCTTTTTCTCGCGTATGATGGTCAACACTCGAGCAATATCACGCTTGGTATCTTTTATCTTGTGGGGGTTTTCAAGCTGATTTATCGCAAGCTGGAAGCGGAGGTTAAGCAGCTCGGACTTCAGCTCCTTGAGCTTACTGTCGAGTTCGGCGAGGCTCATCTCGCGGAATTCCTTTGCTTTCACGGCTTATACCTCCTCTTCGGTGCCGGTCGCCACGCTTTCCCTCTTCACAAACTTGCATTTGATAGGCAGCTTGTGCGATGCGAGACGCATGGCTTCCCTGGCGTTTTCTTCGGGAATACCGGCCATTTCAAACATTATTCTGCCCGGCTTGACGACGGCAACCCAGTATTCGGGCGAACCCTTACCGGAACCCATTCGAGTTTCGGCAGGCTTTTCCGTAACCGGCTTATCAGGGAATACCTTGATCCAGACCTGACCGCCGCGTCTTATATAGCGGGTCATCGCGATACGGGCCGCTTCAATCTGGTTGCTGGTGATCCATGCAGGTTCCAGCGCCATCAGGCCGTACTCGCCGTTTGTTATCTTATTGCCGCGTGTCGCTTTACCTTTCATGCGGCCGCGCTGAACGCGTCTATATTTTGTTCTTTTAGGCATTAACATAATTATTTAGCCTCCTTCTTTGAAGGTAATACTTCTCCTTTACAAATCCATACTTTAA
>DGDL01000073.1 GCA_002385415.1 Clostridiales bacterium UBA3953 | reverse complement strand
CTCGGAGATGTGTATAAGAGACAGCCTGTATAGATGTGCCCCAAGCCGGTGGAGATGGCAAAAAAGCACTAAAGTAATAAATTATTAACAATTATATATTAATATAGAATATAAGCAAATATTAATATATAAAAATGAAGGGAACAAACCGATGCAAGCCCCTTTAAAAGATAAAAACGACATTAAGATTTTTATTCTGTATCTTTTAAGAAATATCCATTATCCGCTGGATTATGTAAACATAAACGACATCGTGGTTCAGGACGGAGTTGTCAGCCCTTTTGATTTTTCAGAGTGTTTTGCCGAGCTGCTTGAGACCGGAAACATTGAGGAATTTACGGCTAACGGCAAGACGCTTTACCAAATAACCGAGCAGGGCATAGAGGTCGCGGACACGCTTGATTCGCGCCTGCTCATGATGCTGAAAGATAAAAGCCTCAAAAGCGCAATGCGCCTCCTTTCGTTTAAAAAACGCGGCTCCGAAATCAAATGCGACATAACCCCACTCGAGGACGGCAGCTATGAGGTGCGCTGCGTTATAATTGAAGCACGCGAAGAAATTCTAAATGTCCGCATTGTCGTCGAGGATAACGCGCTGGCGGAACGCATGAAGTACAATTTCATGGATAGACCCGAAGTCGTGTTTCGCGGCATTTATGCCATACTATCCGGCGACATCAATTATCTAATCGAATAATCCCAGGAAAGACCGAGTGTGCAGCAAAAGCTGCGCGGTTTTTTTATTTGTTATCATGAACAATCGCGTGCCTGCATGGATACGGCGGGAATATTTTAAATACACAACAATTATCACAAAACAATAAAGTTTTTGTTAAAAAACCCTTGACAAATATTAAATTAATGCTATAATATATAACTGTACTGGGGAGCAAAAATAGTGAATGACGCTTTACTTTTGCGTGCTAAATCAGGCAACAACGCAGCGTTTAGTGAGCTGGTTGAAATGTACTCGCCGCTTATAAACTCGATGGTCAGTCATTTCTCCGGCGATGCCCGACAGTACAATTTGGAACCTGAGGACTTAAGGCAGGAAGCAATTATTGCGCTGTACGGCGCAGTCAAGGCGTTTAACGCCGAGCAAAAGGATGTTACTTTCGGCCTGTTTGCAAAAATTTGCATGCGCAACCGGCTGATCAGCATTGTTCGCAATTGTCGCGGACGCGCCGAGACCGAGTCTTCGGAATCGGAAACCGACCTCGCTGCAAGTAGCCCCGAACAAGACTTAATCGACAGAGAAAATTACGAACGACTTATACAGGTTATCGACGAAAGCCTGACCGATTACGAAAAGGCTGTCTTCAAGCTTTTTATCCTCGACAAGTCGTACCGTGAAATCGCTGCCGCGCTGGGTCGCGACGTGAAATCCGTCGACAACGCCGTCTGCCGCATCAAAAGAAAGCTTAAACAGCGCATTTAGCTGTAGATTATACTGGACGTGCGCATTCTTTTATCACCCATCCTTATTGATTATTATTTTTAAATATATGCCCGAGTAGCTTAAAAGCAGAGCGTTGACCAGTCAAAGGTGGCGGTGTCAATCCGTCTTGGGGCAAACAACCATCCAATAAGCGAGGTAAAAAGCATGTACGAAGACAAGGTCATGTACGAAGACAAGGTATTGATTTGCAAAGAGTGCGGTGAGGAGTTTGTTTTTACCGCCGGCGAGCAGCAGTTTTATGCTGAAAAAGGCTTTCAGAACGAGCCGAAGCGCTGTAAAAAGTGCCGCGACGCAAGGAAGAATGCCAACAAGCCCCAGCGTGAAATGTTCTACACTGTATGCGCGCATTGCGGCGGTGAAGCAAGAGTTCCTTTCCAGCCCTCAAATGACAGGCCGGTATATTGCAGCGAGTGCTACGCTGCTCTGAAGCAGTAAAAAGGCGGCTTCGCTTCGCTCCGTGGAGTGCATGACGGTCGCGGACGAGCAAAAGCTGCTGTATAATACAGGTCAATGTCATGAGAAAAGAGCGCCGTCTGTGAAAAGCGGCGCTTTTTTTGTTGCTTTGCCGAACTTAAAAAAATATTTAACGGGTAACGACTATGAAACTGAATTATGCGCGCACGCTTTTAATCGGTTTCGCGTTTATGTCTATAAGCGCATTTTGGCAGCTTTACGACAGCATTATACCCAAAATATTGACCTACAGTTTCGGGGTGGAGCCGACCGCCCGAGGCGTTATAATGGCGATGGACAATGTGCTTGCGCTTGTTTTGTTGCCGCTGTTCGGAGTGCTCTCCGACAGATGCAGCACCAAACTCGGAAAGCGCACGCCGTTTATACTGTTCGGCACTGCCGGGGCAATAGCGGCTATGATGACAATGTCGCTTGCGGCTGACAGGGTCAATTTTATCATGTTTATCGTCGCGCTCGGGCTTGCGCTGGTCGCGATGGGCACATACCGCTCGCCGGCTGTTGCGCTTATGCCGGATCTCACACCCCCTGCGCTGCGCTCGAAGGCTAATGCCATTATAAACCTGATGGGCGCGCTCGGCGGCGTCTATACACTGGGCTTTATATCGCTGCTTGTCAAAGAAGGGGGAAGCTATATACCGATATTCGCCTGTGTCGCAGGACTGATGGCGGTATCGGTTTTAATATTGACACTTACGGTAAATGAGCGTAAAATAAGAAGAAAGCTCGAGGCGGAGGGCGTCAGGTTCGACGAATTGCCGCAGTCCGAAACCGGCGACAGCGAAGCACAGACAGACAAGAAGCTCCCGCGTGATGTAAAGCGCAGCCTTTGGCTGCTCCTTATATCGGTGTTTTTGTGGTTTACCGCATATAATGCCGTCACCTCGGCGTATTCGGTATACGCTCAGGAGATATGGGGGCTGACAGGCGGCAGCTTTGCATCGGGTATGATGGTTGCAATGATTGCGGCTGTGGTTGCCTTTGTGCCAATCGGCTATCTTTCGACCATATTCGGCCGCAAAAAAGTCATACTCGTGGGAATTGTGCTTATTGCCGTCGCTTTCGGCGGAATGATATTTGTCAAAAGCTACAGCGGACTGGTGTATGTGCTCCTTGTGACGGTAGGTGCCGGCTGGGCGTCTATAAATGTCAACTCCTATCCAATGGTAGTGCAGATGGGACGTGCCGGCGACATCGGCAAATACACAGGAATATACTATACCTTTTCGATGGCGGCGCAGATTATAACGCCGATACTGTCGGGCTGGTTTATAGAGATGTTGGGGTACAAAGCACTGTTTCCGTATGCTTTTCTGTTCTCGGTCGCGGCTTTTGCTGTGTTTTGCTTTGTAAAGCACGGCGACTCGAGACCGCCCAAACCCGCATCGCTGCTTGAAAACTTTGATTCGGAGAATGATTGACGATGGAAAAACTGTTAGTCGCAGCGGTAGTGACACTGCTGGCTCTCGTCGTTTTATACATATTTGCGATTATGCCCCGCATGTCACCTTCGGCAAAGCGCAAAGCGGCAAAATATAAAGGGCTTTATATCGCGCACCGCGGACTTCACTCGGACAAGATAAAGGAAAACACTGCCGAGGCTTTCAAAGCGGCAGTCGATGCCGGGTACGGCTACGAGCTTGATGTCAGAGTGTCGGCTGACGGAGTTGCTATCATATCGCATGACGCGACACTCAAGCGCGTTTTCGGAATTGACCGCAGAGTGGATGAAATGACGGCGACCGAGCTTTCGGAGATAGGCGTTCCGACACTTGCCGAAGCGCTTGAGATTGCAGGCGGGCGCGTTCCGCTTGTCGTCGAGCTTAAAATGGATGACCCCTCGTCAAAAGTTTGCGAGGCGTCGTCAGAGGTGCTGCGAAATTACAAGGGCGATTATTGCCTCGAGTCGTTTCATCCGGTTGCGCTTATGCGCTGGAGAAAGCTGATGCCCGACGACGTGCGCGGCCAGCTTTCCGCACGCTTTAAAGGCAAAACAAACAGACTTAGAAACTTTATTTTGCGCAATCTGCTGACAAATTTCAGAACACGCCCCGACTTCATTGCCTACGAGCATACGGGAGGGAATATGCTTTCGCTCCGTCTGTGCCGTGCGCTTGGCGCGGTGACGGTGGCGTGGACCGTGCGCTCTCAACAGGAGCTTGACAGATGCAAAAAATATTTTGACACCTTTATTTTTGAAAATTTTACACCAGAGAAATTAGATGAAAATGAATAAAGCAAAAAAGACTCTCATACTAACGGCGCTGCTCATTATATCAATATTCGCATCCTCTTGCGCCGGCGATGTTGCCGGAAACCCCGCGACTTCGGAGACAGAGACCCAGGCCGAAGCAAACGAGCCGCAAGTAACGCAATACCTGCCGGAAGAGCCCGAAAACGCTAATGTGCCGGAAGACGGCGTCTACATTGTCTATGCAGTCAACTCCTCTGCCGCCGGCACGATAAAGGGCGAGACAACGCAGGATATTTCCGGCGGGAAAAAAACCAAAAAGGTTCTTGCCGAACCCAATTTGGGCTATAAATTCGTCAAATGGAGCGACGGGGAGACAAGCCCCTCGCGTTCGGGCGATACCGCGGATTCCAGCAAGGTTATCACCGCGATATTCGATTATGACATTCTCGAGCTGCCGGTCGTTCTTATAAACACCGAAACGGGCAAAGACGTCAAAAGCAAGACGGAGTACATAAACGCCGAAATTTCGATGTTTGAAAAAGGCTCACCTTCGGTGTTCAAAGAGGCCGAAATACGCGGCCGAGGCAATAACACTTGGACCTATCCCAAAAAATCATATAAAGTTAAATTTAAGAACAAGCAGCAGCCGTTCGGTCTCGGATCGGGCAGCGATCGCATCTGGGTGC
>DGDL01000004.1:49330-49534 GCA_002385415.1 Clostridiales bacterium UBA3953 | reverse complement strand
GCGCAATGCATTGCGGCAGGCGGCGGGATTGATATGCCTCAGCCGCGGGATAATCTCGCGGCGGATGTAGTTGCGTGTGTATGATGGGTCGACGTTTGTCGAATCTTCCACAAACTCCAGCCCGTTTTCATGGCAATAGCTGATAAGCTGGCTTTTTTCACAGTAAAGCAGCGGGCGGATAATTTTCCCGCGGACAGGGGGAAT
>DGDL01000004.1:45973-49206 GCA_002385415.1 Clostridiales bacterium UBA3953 | reverse complement strand
AGTTGTGTATAAGAGACAGGGGGGAATCCCCGCCAATCCGGTTGTGCCGGTGCCGCGCACAAGGTTGAAAATCACGGTTTCAAGGTTATCGTCGGCATTATGCGCGGTGGCAATGCGGTCTGCGCCAAGACTTTGCGCAACTTCCTCGAATGCGGAATACCTGACATCGCGCGCCGCCTCCTCGATACTGCGTCCCGAGCTTTTGGCGAGCGCCGGAACATCGGCGGTGCGGCAGACAAACTCTATACCGCGCGATTTGCAAAAGTCGCGGCAGAACTGTTCGTCGCGTTTTGCCTCGTCGCCGCGGATGCCGTGGTTGACATGCAGCGCCACAAGCCGAACGGAATGCTCGGCACAATAGCCGGCAAGCCAATGAAGCAGCGCCGTCGAGTCGGCGCCGCCGGAAAAGCCGACCAAAATGCCCGAGCAGCCGTCCAGCATCTTGTGCTCGCGGGTGCAGCGCATGATATTTTCGTCAATTGCGGCCGAAACCGATTTATTGCGCATTACCAGGCGGTATGTCCTCCTGTAAATCCGAAATAGATGAGAAGCGTGTGTATTTTCCGAACCAGCCGATTTCAACGCGCTTTGTGCTGCCATGGCGGTTTTTCGCAACGATGATTTCGGCTGTGTTGTGTTTGTCTTCTTTCTCGTTATAATATTCCTCGCGGTACAGGAACATAACGATGTCGGCGTCCTGCTCTATCGCGCCCGAGTCGCGCAGGTCGGAAAGCATCGGGCGTTTGTCGGTGCGGCTTTCCGGTCCGCGCGAAAGCTGTGCGCAGGTGATTATAGGCACTTTCAGCTCTTTTGCAAGCAGCTTCAGCCCGCGCGAAATTTCGGCGACTTCCTGCACCCGGTTGTCTATTCTGCGGTCGCTTTGCATAAGCTGCAGATAGTCGATGACGACCAGCCCGAGGTTTTTCACCCGGCGCAGCTTGGCTTTCATGCCGGTGACGGTTATGCCGGTCGTGTCGTCAATCAAAATGTTGCATTCGCTGAGCATCGAGGTGGCGCGCGCGAGTTTTGCCCAGTCCTCTTTATCGAGGTCGCCGGTGCGGAGCTTATAGCTGTCCACGAGCGCCTCGCTTGACATCATGCGGGTCACAAGCTGCTGTGCCGACATTTCAAGCGAGAAAACGCACACGGTTTTGCCCGACCGCATCGCGACCCGCGTCGCGATATTCATTGCAAAACTCGTTTTACCCATACCGGGGCGTGCTCCGACCAGTATCAGGTCGCCCGGCCCCATACCGACGATAACGTCGTCGAGGTCTTTGAAGCCCGTCGGCATGCCGAGCGCGGCCTCTTTATCGGTGCGCAGCAGCTTCAGATGCTCGTACTCTAAAAGGATGGCGTCTTTGATATGTATAAAGCCTTTGCGCTCTTTGTATTCCGCTATTTCAAAAATCCGCTGTTCGGCGGCGTCAAGCAGCGTTTCGACGTCCTCCGTCTCGGCATAGGCATCCTCGGTAATCTCGCTGCACACCTCAATGAGGCGGCGCAAAAGGCTTTTATTTTGCACAATCTGTGCATAGTCGCGGATGTTTGAGGCGCTCGGGACCACCTGAGCTATCAGCTTTATATACCGTCGGCTGTCTTCGTCGCTGTAGACGTCGTTTTTGACGAGCGTGTCTATAAGCGTGACGACGTCGATGGTTTTGTTCTTTATATAAAGGTCTTGCATCGCCAGAAAAATCGAGCGATGCTCCTCAAGGTAAAAGTCTTCGGCCCGGATAATCCCGACCACTTCATTGATTCGCTCGGGGTCAATAAGTATCGAACCGAGCACCGACTGTTCCGCCTCAAGCGAATACGGCATGCGGCGTGCGCCGCCGAAATCGGAGGTACCGGTGTTCATACTTGATGTTTCAGCAGACAACTAAATTTATCTTGCCCGTTATCTCGGGATAAAGCTTTACGTCTATTGTATATTTGCCGCATGCCTTTATATCGGAGGCGAGCTCGATTTTGCGACGGTCGACCGCAATGCCGTGCTGCTCTTGCAGCGCCTCCGCTATATCTTTTGATGTGACGGCACCATACAGCTTGCCGCCTTCGCCCGACGCGGCATTGATTTTTACGACAATCGCCTGGAGCTTTTGGGCAAGCTCGCGCGCTTCGGCGCGTTCCTTTTCGATGCGGCGTGCGTTAGCCTCTTCTTGGGCTTTAAGCTCGGCAAGGACGGCGGGTGTCACCTCGACGGCGAGCTTACGAGGAAAAAGGTAGTTGCGTGCGTAGCCGTCGGCGACGTTGACAACCTCGCCCTTTTTACCCTGGCCGCGCACGTCGGCAAGCAATAGAACCTTCATTATATGTTAACCTCTCATTCAATCTGTTCGAATATTGGTGATTTTCGCTTTTTTGTGGACGGAGAAAATAAAAATATGTCCTCCGCCGCTGCTCCTGCCGCCTGCGGCGGAGGGTTTACTGGTTGTTTAGATAATCGTCAATCGCCTCTTTCAGCCTGGTCAAGGTGTCGCTCATCGATGCGCCCGTGACCACCGTCGCGGCGGATTCGTAGTGGCCGCCGCCGCCCTCCAGCCGCTCAAGTATAAGCTGCACGTTTATGCTGCCCAGCGAGCGGGCGGAGATTTGTATGGTGTCGCCAATTCGGCATAGCACAAACGAGGCGATAACGCCGTCTATCGAAAGCAGTTTATCCGCCGCTTTGGCGACCGCGATGCGGTCGGCCTGCGTATTGTCCGGCGAATCGTCCGCCGCGATGGCTATCATCGAGCGGTAGATAACAACGTCCGATACAAACCTCGCCTCTTTCATAAAAGTGCTAAGCTCGGTTTTAAACAGCGTCTGCGCATCCGCCGGATTTGCGCCCTCGCTGCGCAGATAAAGCACCGCGCTGAAGGTGCGGACGCCGGTGTTGCGCGTAAACTGCTTTGTGTCAAGCAGTATCCCGCTGTACATGATATCGGCTTCTTCCTTGCCCAGCATGCCTGCGGGCAGCGACTGCTCGAGAATCTCGGTTACAAGCTCGCATGCCGAGGAGGCCGACGGTTCGATATAAGCGATGACCGGCTCGGTCGTAAACTCGGCGTTTTTGCGGTGATGGTCGATTATGACTATATTCGGGATAATGTCGGCAAGCTCCGGCGCCTCGTATTGTGCGCGGTTGTTGACGTCGACAATAATAAGAAGCGTCGAGGGTGTAACCACATCCTGAGCCTCTGCCGCCGACATAAAGATGGAGCTGTCCCGATACTCGGGTATGACGC